>JAYEFW010000429.1:0-2118 GCA_034658795.1 Thermodesulfobacteriota bacterium | reverse complement strand
GAACATGGAACTGCTGAGACTTTTGGAACACCGAGAAGACTTGTTCTTGAGGTAAAAAATGTTTCAGGCAGGCAGAGACCCCTTACAACTGAGGTGACAGGGCCTCCCGCAAATATAGGATTTGATGAACAGGGTAATCCCACCATAGCGGCAGAAAAATTTGCTGAAAAGGTCGGTGTTTCAGTTAAAGATATAATAATCAAGGAGACGAAGAAGGGGGCTTATTTATGCGCAAAAAAAGTAGAATCTGGTTTGAACACCGGACTTCTTCTAAAAAGCATACTTCCTGATGTGATTACGGCTATCCCTTTTCCCAAAACTATGAGATGGGCGGATCTGTCTGTTGAATTTGCAAGACCGGTTCATACCATACTTGCTCTTTTGGGGAATAAAATAATTCCTTTTATAGTGGGGAATATTAAAAGCAGCAGATACACATCAGGTCACAGTTTTATGCAACCCTGCAAAATAAAGATTTCTAATCCGGATGAATACGTAAAAGCGCTGGATTCAGCTTATGTAATGGTGGATTCAAAAAAACGAAGGGAAATTATTGAAAGCGAGACAGCAAAAGTTGCAGAGAGTCTGAATGGCAGGGTGCTGCAGGATGATGAACTCGTGGATATTGTAACCAACCTTGTTGAATACCCGGCAGTGGTTGCAGGAAAGTTTGATACAAAATTTCTTGAGCTTCCTGACGAGGTTCTGATTACTGCTATGCGTGAGCATCAGAAATATTTTAGTGTGGTTGATAAAAAAGGCAAGCTCATGTCCTGTTTTATTAGCGTTAATAATACGCGTGCAAAGGATATGTCGTTTGTTGCAAAAGGGCATGAAAGAGTGCTCAGAGCCCGTCTGGAAGATGCCCGGTTCTTTTACAAAAGTGATTCAAAATCTTCTTTTGAAGACTGGATAGAAAAACTAAAAAAAGTTCTTTTTCAGGCCAGCCTGGGATCAATGTACGAAAAGGTAATACGAGTCAAAAAAACAGCCGAATTTCTGGCAGATGAAATTTCGCATGATTCTGATTTAAATCAACACAAGCCTGACCTTAAAGAACATGCTGGAAAAGCTGCTTTGATGTGCAAGGCCGATCTTGTGAGTCAGGTAGTGGTTGAATTCCCAAAACTTCAGGGTGTTATGGGAAGAATTTATGCCCTGAATGCCGGAGAACCTGATGATGTTGCATATGCAATTGAGGAGCATTACCGACCCAGCTATTCCGGCGGGCCGCTTCCGGAAACGCTTACAGGTTCCATTCTCAGCATTGCCGACAAAATTGATTCCATATGCGGATGTTTTGTTGCCGGACTCATTCCAACAGGGGCTTCTGATCCTTATGCGCTTCGAAGGCAGGGCATTGGTATTATTCAGATCATGCTTAACAATGATTTCTCTTTTTCCCTAATTGAGATGATAGAAAAGAGCATGAAACTTTTTGACCAAAAAAGCGATCATAATTTTAAGAAAAATGTTGCAGATGTTTACTCTTTTCTGAAAAATCGTATTGCCCATCTTCTCTCCGAAGAGGGATTTTCAAAAGATATTATATCAGCAGTGATAAGTGTTTCAGCAGACCATGTGCCGAATATATGGAGCAGAGTTAGAGCGTTAGAGAAGCTTAAGACCAAGCCGGACTTTGAGCCATTGTCTATTGCTTTCAAGCGCGTGGTTAATATAATAAAAAAAGCCGAACTCCCCAAAAGCAAAGACGTTGATGAAAATCTGTTTCAGGATAAATGCGAGACAGCTCTTTATGAAGCCTATAAAGAAGTTAAAAACAAAGTTTTTGATGATCTTGATAAAGGACTTTTTGACCAGGCGCTTTATGATATAGCTTCTCTACGCAATGTCGTGGATGATTTTTTTGATGGGGTCATGGTTATGGCAGATGATATGGATCTTCGGGAAAACAGGCTTGCCCTGCTTATCAATATAGCAGACATGTTCGGTATGTTTGCTGATTTTGCAAAAATTTCCACGCCGACGCATAGTTAATCAGTATTTTTTCTTGGGAATGGGGACAGATAATAGGCTATGTCCCCCCACAGCGTATGGGCCTCGATCATGGAATCACCCTGAACAGGCGCTGGCATATCAATTTAGGTTGAATTTTTT
>JAYEFW010000428.1:5391-24267 GCA_034658795.1 Thermodesulfobacteriota bacterium | reverse complement strand
AAATCAGGCTCTGTAAGCCTGGCAACAATCACCGCCTTAAAAAGAAATAAAGAAAGCGACAAATGGTTCGAGGAGAAAGAATTAGATTTTAAGCTGGCGGCTTAATACTACCCGCACAGCTCGAAACTATGTAGCAACATTACGGCTGGTACCAGTCACCGATGGCAATCGAACTTATGCCGAGTGGACAGCAGAGTTCGACTGCCGTATAGAAAAAAGAGGATGAGCTTGTGAAAACGATCGGGGATGGTGTTTTTCAAGGTGGGTTTGATGCGTTGAAAACCGCTTTCGCAGGAGCCACAGGGTCATTAGCTTGAATTGTGAATTAACTTTTTTAAATTGGCTTTTCAGATAATTATCTGAAAATCTATATAACCACCGAATGTCATTAGATTATAGAAAGTCAGTAAATGCCGGTATTAAAGCAAAGTTTTTTTGATCGAGACACACTCACCGTGGCCCGAGAATTAATAGGCCAAAAACTGGTGCGAAAATTTAATGATGTGATCTTAAGTGGGATGATAGTTGAGGTTGAAGCCTATATCGGCCGTGACGACAGCGCTTGTCACGCATCTAAAAATAAAACTTCCCGCAACATCGTGATGTTTGGACCAGCCGGAATAGCTTATGTATATTTTGTTTACGGCATGCATTATATGTTGAACATCGTTACCGAAAGCATAGATAGCCCCTGTGCTGTTCTTTTAAGAGCAATCAAACCGATAGATGGGCAAGATCAGATGGAACGTCTGAGAATGAAAAATGGCAAAGATATGACCAATGGACCAGCCAAACTTTGCCGGGCCATGGCAATCGACAAAACTCTGAATGGCTGGGATGTAACTCGTGGCGAAAAGTTATGGCTCGAAGCTTACCGGACTTATCCCGACGAATCAATCTGCCGGGGACCACGCATTGGAATCAATTATGCGAAATTAAAGGACCAGCAATCTCCCTGGCGGTTTTGGCTAAACTCATGATGACTTACTCCTGCCGCCACTCAAAGCTTTAGATATCATTGCGGGCCGGAAAGCTGCAAGGAAATCCGTCGATTATTCTACGATCTTAAAATCCCAGACTTTGTCTTTGTAAACGCCCCTTAGTTTGTTGGAAGCTTTTTCCGGTGATTTGGTTCTCCAGGTTAAGGGTAAATTTTCGTGGGTCATATCTTCAACCTCATATGTCCAGCCATTTTCTTTCTGAACAAGAATCAATGAAACAATTCCGCTGAACTTTTCCCCTTTTGTACTGACTTCTGCTTTATGAATTATAATATTTTTCTCAGACAAAATTATTTTAACTCCAGTATTTTTTTTAATTGTTTGACTACATTATTCTTATGCGTAGCCTTCCAGTAAAGTCTGTTGCAGGATGGACAGGTTTTAAAGATATCCTTGGTATAATAAACATATTCCGGCACACTGTCTGCAACAGAAATCTTGTCAATATTTAGAAGCTTTTTATTGCATAAAAGGCATCGAGTAAAGAGATTTTCCATTGGATCGATTGAAAAAGCTTTTACAACCTGTTTTAGCTGATCCTGATAATGGTCATATTTAACAAAAAAACAGTTTTCTCTGTTTATTTTTCTCCTGATCAACCTTGTATCTCTGGTCAGAATTATACGCCCGCTATGAAAAGCTCTTTCTGAAATTTCATTATCCGATATTTCTGAAAAATATTCAACATCACATCCTATTATCCGCATCCATTTTGCGAGTCTTCCAAGCATGGCATCGGCAATGAAGATTTTTTCCATAGCTTTACTCGCCTTTTTTCCGTTCCTTTTCATTTTGCATATCTAATGGAATTGGTTTTATATTTATGCCATTTATATAATTGCTGGCAAGAGATATTTTACCTGCTGTTGTTGACAAGGAAAAAGTGGTGGCGTATGACAGGCTTCCGTGTTAACTTATATAGACTTTCAGATAAATAATTTCACTGTGTTATCAGTCGTCGACGTATAACTAATACGCCTTCCTCCTTCTGGCCTTGTGAAATTAATTATCTGAAAGTCTATAGTAACCGTTCACGAGTTTAATTTAGGATAAAGAAAGGTAAAGTTAAATGACACAAGAAGTAATAGTACGTTTTCCACCCAGCCCGACCGGATATCTGCATATCGGCGGTGCCAGGACAGCTATATTTAACTGGCTTTTTGCCAAAAAAACAGGCGGCAAGCTGATTTTGAGAATTGAGGATACCGATGCAGAAAGGTCAACCGAAGAATCCATACAGGGAATTATTGAAAGCCTGAAATGGCTGGGTATTACCTGGGATGAAGGACCATATTTTCAGTCTCGCTTCATTAAAGAACATCAGGCTGCAGCACACAAGCTCCTGGAAACAGGCCATGCATATAAATGTTTTTGCACTAAAGAGGAGCTTGATAGAAAACGCGAAGAGGCACTTAAGAAAAAAGGCTCATTGCACTACGACGGCACATGCCGGGATTTAACACCGGAAGAGGTTTCTGCAAAAGAGGCAGACGGAATTCCATGCACGATTCGCCTGAAAGTACCCAGTGCTGAAGGTTCTGTCTGTTTCAAGGACATTGTATATGGATTTATAGAAAAGAAATATAAAGACATAGAGGATTTTGTAATAGTTCGATCCAACGGTCAGCCTCTTTACATTCTTTCCAATACTGTAGATGACATACGTGACAGGATAACACATGTTATCCGGGGGCAGGATGGATTGGGAAATACTCCAAAGCAGATTTTGCTGTACAAGGCTCTTGGTGCGCCAATTCCAGAGTTTGCGCATATGTCATTAACGCTTGATCCCAAAAAAGCCAAGATTTCAAAACGAACGCACGGGGAACTGGTTGCCATACATTTTTACCGGGATCATGGCTTTTTGCCCTGGGCTTTGGTAAACTTTCTGGTCCGTCTTGGATGGTCAACACCTGATTCCAGAGATATCTTTACAAAAGAGGAGCTTATCGAGGCATTTTCTTTAGAGGGACTTAACAGGGCAAATTCGGTTTTTAATGTCAATAAAAATGACCCGAAATTTTTTACAGATCCAAAAGCGCTTAGCATAAACTCACATTACATAAGAAATCTTCCTGTTGAAGAAATTGTGCCTTATGTTAAGGCGGAACTGGAAAAGGCGGGAATCTGGGACCCTGAATTTGAGTCAGGAAAGCGCGACTGGTTTTTTGCCACAGTTGATCTTATTCGCAGCAGGTATCATGTTACCACAGAGTTTGCCACACTTGGCAGAGCATATTTTTCCGATGACTATCTAATAGAAAAAAAGGCGCTGAAAAAAAACATACTCAAACATAATGGCCTTAAGGAATGGTTCCCGATTCTGGCGGATCGGCTTGAGGCTATAGAGTCATTTTCTATTGAAGAAACCGAAAATGTGATACGTGACATGGCTGAAGAATTAGATATCAAGGCGGGAGTTTTGATAAATGGAATGCGTGCAGCGATTACAGGTCAGACTGTTGGGCCGGGTCTGTTTGATATCCTTATCGCAATCAGGCAGAAGCGAGTTGTGGAACGTCTGCGTAAGGCAGTGTCGTTATTTGAATAGCAGCGAGACCTCGAAGTGTTTGTTCTGAATAAAACATTATTTTGGGAATTGGTATATATCCGCTTCAGGTATAATACCTGAAGCTCTTTCGTATATAGATTTGTAAAAAGTCTTTTGCGAACGTGCATTGGGCATAGAAGTGAGCAATTCGGGTTATCTCTTCTTCTGGGCTTTTTGAATCTTGGCCCAGGTATCACGCAGGGTAACCGTCCGGTTAAATACCAGTTTACTTTCAGATGAATCAACGGAATCAACGCAGAAATACCCAAGTCTTTCAAACTGGCATCTGTTTCCCGGTGCTGCGCCTGCCAGACTTGGTTCTACACGGC
The DNA here is from genome assembly GCA_034658795.1 of Thermodesulfobacteriota bacterium. Lineage (GTDB taxonomy): Bacteria > Desulfobacterota > Desulfobacteria > Desulfobacterales > ETH-SRB1 > B13-G4. The sequence goes on along the minus strand of JAYEFW010000428.1, from coordinate 20,386 downwards.
ACGAAGTCAGAATTTCCAGCGAGTTTGGATTCAAACAATCCTTGAAATCTTCAGCTTCTTTTTTGTCACTGGGATTTGCAACATTAAATAAATAATCATAAAGATGCACTTCTGCTTCTATTGAGTGAGCAGCAGAGACCCAGTGCAGAGTTGCCTTAACCTTTCGTCCGTCCGGAGAGTCACCGCCTTTTGTTTTTGGGTCATATGTGCAGTGAAGTTCTATAATTTCACCTGTTTGCTCATCCTTTACCACTTCCACGCATGTTATAAAATACGCATATCGCAGACGTACCTCGCGGCCGGGTGCCAGCCGATAGAACTTTTTAGGCGGGTCCTCACGGAAATCCTCCTGTTCTATATAAAATACGCGAGAGAAAGGAACCTTTCGTGTCCCCATACTCGAATCTTCCGGGTTGTTAAGCGCATCCAGCTCTTCCACAAGGTCTTCAGGATAATTGTCAATGACCACCTTAAGGGGACGAAGCACCGCCATTACGCGTGGGGCTCGTTTGTTCAGATCTTCACGGACGCAATATTCGAGCAGGGCCATATCGACCATGCTGTCTCTTTTAGCAACACCAATGCGGTCGCAGAAATTGCGTATTGACTCGGGTGTGTAGCCGCGTCTCCGCAAGCCGGAAAGTGTGGGCATTCGAGGATCATCCCATCCATTGACATGTCCCTTTTCTACAAGTTCCACAAGCTTCCTCTTGCTCAACACTGTGTAACTGAGATTGAGGCGGGCAAACTCTATTTGTTGTGGATGACATTCCACTTCAAGTTCATCAAGAAGCCAGTCATACAAAGAACGGTTGTTCTCAAATTCCAGCGTACAGATGGAATGAGTGATACCTTCCATTGAATCTGAAAGACAGTGGCCGAAGTCATACATGGGATAAATGCACCACTTGTCGCCTGTCCTGTGATGGTAAACACGTCTGATACGGTACAGGGCAGGGTCCCTCATAATCAGGTTGGGTGCTGACATATCAATTTTTGCCCTGAGAACACAAAAGCCGTCTTCAAACTCTCCTGCTCTCATGCGCTCGAACAGATCAAGGTTTTCCTCGGCTGAGCGGTAACGATACGGACTTTCCATTCCCGGTTCCGTCAGAGTGCCCCTGTATTTTCTTATTTTCTCGGGACTCAGGTTGCAGACGTAAGCTTTGCCTTTTTTGATCAATTGAACGGCAAACTGATACAATTGCTCAAAATAGTCAGACGTATAAAAAAGCCTGTCACTCCAGTCAAATCCAAGCCATTTGATATCTGATTTTATTGATTCCACATATTCAACATCTTCCTTGCTCGGATTGGTATCATCAAATCTTAAATTGCATATTCCATTGTTTTCGGCTGCAATACCGAAATTAAGACATATTGACTTTGCATGGCCGATATGCAGATAGCCGTTAGGCTCCGGTGGAAATCTGGTGACTACTTTGCCGTCGTTTTTGTTTGCCTTAATGTCTTCGGCAATAATATTTCGTATAAAGTCGGATGAAGGCTCGGGATTTGTACTGTTCAATTTAGGCATATATATTTTTCTCCATAATATGACCTAAATTGAGCAATTTTTTACTCGATCTTTACCAATCTCTTGCGCATCAAGGACTTGCGAAAAGTCTCGACATATCCATTGGTATGCCTACGCTTTTCGCAAACCTTGCTGCATCAAGATCTCGGCACATTTCTTCGCAAAAGATCGCTCAACTTAGGTATGATAGTTTTGTAAAAAATTTATCTTGATCTTTCATAATAAGGCATAACTTCAGGTATCAATTCCCTCATATTATTTATTCGCGTTTCATCAGAAGGATGAGTGCTCATAAATTCCAAAGGGGCTTTTCCTTGTTTTTTCTTAGCCATTCTTTTCCAGAATTCTACTACCGTATGAGGATCGTATCCAGCCATTGCAATGAAAATCATCCCTAGATGGTCTGCCTCATTTTCATGTAGTCTGCTATAGGGCAGCATTAAGCCATACTGGGCGCCTATACCAAAAGCAGACATCCATAGCTGTTGGGTTGCTTCTGGTTTTTGTGCCATAGCTGTTGAAAGAGCCATGCCGCCAAGCTGAAGAGCCAGACCCTGGCTCATGCGTTCATTACCATGACCTGCTATTGCATGAGCTATTTCATGCCCCATTACTACAGCAAGCCCGTTTTCGTCTCCGGTAATCGGCAGAATCCCTGTATATACGACAACTTTTCCTCCAGGCATGCACCAGGCATTTACCTCTTTGCTTTCAACAAGGTTAAATTCCCAGGAATAATTTTCAAGTTCCTCAGACATATTATTCTCAATAAAATACTTTTCCACAGCTTTTTGGATTCTTGCTCCAACAGATTTAACCATTTGAGTCTGCTTTTGATCTGTGCTTAATTTATGTGAATTAAGGAATTCGCTATACTGCTGCAGACTCATTGATAACATTGTAGTACCCGGGATAATGCTTAACTGTTTTCTGCCGGTGATCGGCACTGTGGCGCAGGATAATAAAAAAATAGAACCAATTAATAATAGGAAATAGTTTTTAAATAGTTTCATAGTCGTTTATCCTTACGTTGTTAAATACTGTTCCCCAGACTTTTATCTTATACATAAGCCACATATCGTCAAGAACTAAATAGGTCAAAAAGTCTTTCACATCAGTTGAGGATAACAATTGAGGATCTTTGCTTCTGGCAAACCCCTGCAATTGTCTGACCCATCCTCTGTAAGCCTCTAATGTTTTATGAGAATAATGCCGTAATTTAATTTCCGAATCTAAATCTTTGCATACAGGTCTCCAATCAGCACTATTTGATTTTTTTGTTGAAATATTCACCTTTTTATTCTTTAATGCTCCTATCTCATCCTGATCAGAGTTCTTTAGGGCTCGGTCAAAAATAAGTTGGTAGAATTTGCGCCCAAATTTGCCGTAGATTTCATCGATCTGATTGAGCAAAACCACAGGAATAGCGGGCTATTTCGAGGATTTTTGCGAATAAAGATTGATTAAAGATATGGTGAAGTTAGGATGCAAAAATGCCAAGTTATTTTTGACCGAGCCCTTATTCCATAAAAAATGGATACTGCCTGAAATGCCTGCTTCTGTTGTTGCTCAGTCTGGTTCTTGTTCTTCAATTTCTTAATAAAATATGAAAGACTATCCTCTTTTGACCAGAAAAGAGCATCATAAAGGATCTTGATTTCAGAGGGGATTGGTTTCATGAGATTATGCACATTCTGTATAACATTCATATTGGGAGTTATGCAGGTAGAAAACTACAATAAATCAAAATAATATTTTTAAAGTTTTTATTTCCAGAAAGTTATCCAGAAAGTTATACTGAAACTATCTACTAACTGGATAGAAAGCTATAACTAAGAAAATGTCAGATATCCATTGCGTTCCAATATATTTGTACCACGCACAACGGCTTCAATTTAGTCGTTGCACTGTAGTGCCTGGCTTGACAATAAGAAAATTTGAAGGTCAAGTTGCTGAAAAAATTAGAAGCCTCTCAAAGAAACTTCCGGAACCTCTAAAAGTACACCCAACTCACCTTATCTATATTGATGAAGAAACGTATTTTGAAAAGCTAAAGATTCGGTTAGAAAAAGGTGGAAAAGAATTACCCAAAAATTCATCTATAGACGCTTTTTCACTAGCAAAACAGGCAATAATGGCATTGATCTTAGCAGGACGCGTATCTTTTTCAATGCATGGCAACTTTTGTCTTGCTAAAAATGGAAATAAATATGAGCCGAAATCATATGCTAATACTGATTTTTTCGGAATGCCCAACATTACCGCATCTGCACTTCTTAAAGATACAGGAAATTGGCCTCCAATCAACAATAGTAAAGTGTCTCGTTATGGAAAGATGCTTGATAGATATTACCGAGCAGGAATTTGGTGGGTTGACCGATATGCTATGGCACTATCACATTTTTGGGGGGCGTTATGCACACAATTCGCAGACCAAGCTTTATTAGGAGTTACATCATCCCTCGAGTGCTTACTGTCTACAACAAAAACTGAAATAACACACACACTTGCTGAACGCTCTGCACTTATACTGCACAAAGCGTCTGGAGATAGGTTTGACAAATATAACCAAGTAAAAAATATATATAAAGTTCGAAGCAATCTTGTGCATGGGAAGGCATTTGTCAAGAAAGGTACCATTAACTGGGATACTCTCTGCGTATCGCCAAAAATGATGATAGTGCCAATATCAGTCTTGGCGCAAGCTTTTGATACAACTATAAATGTCCTAATAGAAGTAATACATAATAAAAAATTAATGTCTCTAATTCAGACAAAAAAGCACGAAGCTAAAATCACAAAGGATTTGAATAATTATTATACTCAAGCACTATTTAATGCTTTCTAATCGAGTAGCCGGGGGTTTTTCTCCCCCGGCCCCACACCACCCTAATGGGTGTCGTGTCGCATCTTGAATTGTGAATTAGCGGCTATTATTCACAATTCAAGATGCGACACTGGTATTTCCCCTTTAACCCGGTTATGCGCAGGAAAATGAGGTATAAAAATGACAAAATTATTAGAAAATGCCTTTAATGAAGCATCAAAGCTTCCAGAAATTGAACAAAATGTTATTGGAAGATGGCTACTGGATGAAATCAAAGCTGATAAAAAATGGGAAAAACTGTTTGCCGAATCTGAAGATGTATTAGAGCAATTGGCACAGGAAGCTTTGATGGAGTATAAAAAAGGCAATACAAAAGATTTGGATATAAATAAGCTGTGAAATCAAAAACTACAGACAAATTTTGGAAGTGCTATCAAACGTTGCCAAAAGAAATAAGAAAGAAGGCAAGACAAGCATATACACATTTTGAACGGGAACAAATTGGTGTCGAAAACCATTCACCATAGCATTGAGAAGGTATTTTTTATTGACAACGTTATCATAGATGATAATATGCTCCTATGAATTGGCACATTACATTTTATAACGAAAAGATTGAAAAAAAGACACTGTCATTTCCAAAAGGAATATTGGCCAATTTTTTGTACATTGTGGAAATGATGGAGGAATTCGGCCCTGCTCTGGGCATGCCTTACACTGCCTCAATGGGCGACGGACTTTTTGAAATTAGAGCAAAGGGAAAGGAAGGCATTGGGCGTTCTCTATTTTGTACAATCAAAGGCCATGAGATTATCATTCTTCATTCATTTATTAAAAAATCCCGGAAAACACCCAAGAAAGAAATAGATTTGGCAAGAAAACGGATGAAGGAGGTGAAACAACTATGACTCGTCCCACATTCCATGATTTTAAAAAGAAAGCATTAAGCGATCCAGACGTAAGGGCAGAATACGAATCATTATCTGCTGCTTATCATCTTAGGAAAAAATTGATTGGTCTTCGCAAGAAAGCTGGTCTAACCCAAGAGGAGCTTGCCAAGAGACTACATACACAAAAAAGTAATATTTCTCGTCTTGAGAATGTACATTCAAAAATATCGCCAAAGCTATCAACAATAGAAGAGTATGCCAAGGCAGTTGGGTTTAAATTGGAACTCGATTTTGTACCCCAAAAAACTTTAAAACCACATAATAGTCGGATTAACTCTAACTGAAAAAGCTTGTGCTTTTAGTACATCTGCTTTGGCCTTATAAAACATTACTTTTTGCGAAGGTCTTGATTGCTTTTTCATCAGGTCAGCCCGGACATTGTTAATCTCAAATCTATACAGATGTTGTTAGAATATACCCAAAATGTCTAATGGGTGTCGCATAATGGGTGTCGTATCTTGAATTGTGAATTAGCGACCATTATTCACAATTCAAGATGCGACAGCGGTATTTCCCCTTTCCGACATGGATGCCAACATAGCCGCCCTGGAAACCAAACTCGCCAAATACAAGCAGATTAAGCAGGGGATGATGCAGGAACTACTCACCGGAAGGATACGCTTAGCATGAAGGAAAACCAGAGCATAGAATGGAAAAAGTCCTGGCGGGATGAGTATATCAAATGGATATGCGGCTTTGCTAATGCTGCCGGCGGCACTCTTGTTATCGGCAAAAACGACAAAGGGGTTGTCACCGGTGTTGCTAATGCCAAAAAACTTCTTGAAGACATTCCCAATAAGGTCAGGGATATTCTCGGCATAATCGTCGATGTGAATTTAAAAACAGACAAAGGGAAAGAATTTCTGGAAATCCTGGTCGAACACTATCCCTATCCGGTAAGCTATAAGGGACAATACCATTATCGCAGCGGAAGCACCAAACAGGAACTCAAGGGTGCGGCCCTGGATGCCTTTCTTCTGAAAAAATATGGTCTGCATTGGGACGGTGTTCCGACGCCTAATTTATTACCCGAATCTCTTGAAAAAAAAGCGTTTGCGCTTTTTGCGAAAAAAGCTGTCAAAAGCAAGCGATTGGAAGATGCGGTATTGCAGGAAAACAGGAAATCGCTGTTAAGGAAATTACATCTGGTGGAAGGCTCCTATCTGAAAAGGGCTGCTGCGCACTTATTTCATAAAGATCCTGAGCAGTATGTTACCGGAGCCTAAGTGAAAATCGGGTTTTTCAAAACCGATTCGGATTTGGTCTATCAGGACGAAATTCACGGTAACCTGTTTCAGCAAGTGGATAAAACCATCGACTTGCTACTGACGAAATACATGAAAGCCTATATCAGTTATGAGGGGCTTCAGCGGGTGGAAAGCTATCTGTTTCCTGCACCGGCATTGCGGGAAGCCCTGCTCAATGCTGTCGTCCATAAGGATTACAGTAGCGGCAATCCCGTGCAGATCAGTGTTTACGAGGACAAAATTATTTTTTGGAACGCGGGCCGTCTGCCGGATGAGTTGTCGATAGAATTGTTACAGAAAAAACATCCTTCCATTCCTTACAATCCACTCGTCGCCTCTGCATTTTTCAGGGCTGGTTATATTGAAGCCTGGGTTCGGGGAATATAAAAGATAAATAATGAGTGCAAAATGGCCGGTGTTCCTGCCCCGGAGATCAATTATGCATTTGCAGGGTTGATGATAACTTTTCAGGCAAGGAGCACAGAAACTAGGGGGAAACGCTGGGGGAAACGCTGGGGAAAACGCTGGGGAAAACGCTGGGGAAAACGCCTGATGCCATACTTTTTCTTTTGGATGAAAGTCCATTTTTATCCATCCCTGAAATTGCAGAAAGGATTAACAAATCAGAAAGCGCTGTAGAACGGGCCATCAGGAAGTTGCGTGAAGAAGGCCGTTTAAAACGAATTGGTCCTGCCAAAGGTGGATATTGGGAAATAATAAAGGAGTAGCCAATGGGAAATGTGGGTGATATTGAGCGAATCACGCAAAACCGCGTGGTAAAATTGTTCAAAGAAAAATTGGGTTACACCTATATGGGTAATTGGGAAGATCGCTCCGGCAACTGCAATATCGAGGAAGAACTTTTAACCAATCACCTCACTAAAAAAGGCTACAGCCAAGCCCACATCACCGCTTCTTCCATCCTGGCTCAGGTGGCAAAGAGATGGCGGGAAAAATTTGAATGAATAAAACAAAGGCTTACTGAACAATCACATGCAATCGTAGGGGGCAATGTCAAGCCTTGATTTGTAGAAATAGTGTAAAATAAGTGTTATAGGCTTGAATGGTGAATAAGCATTGTTTGCTTGCAAATTCAGTATGTTTGCCTAACCATCTGCTGCACTTTACCGCAGAAGCCGAGCCGATTTAGAACATTTGTAGTTTCGTGGCAGCTTATCACTTTTTTGATAGTTTTTCGGATAGCGTCTGCGGGGGTGAGCAGTACGATGAAATGAAATGGATAAAAAGGATGCCTAATCGAAAGAAATATATCCTAAAAATAGGGGGATCATTTTTAAGTGGCTCAGTATTTTTAGTTATTTTGTCATTCATTCAGAAAGTCTCTGCAGGATTCAATCCATTCACATTGAAGGGCTATTTGGTTCCATTTTTATATGGAGGCATATCAGGTGCTATTCTGGGAATATACATTGTCAAAGTTAGAGAACTTAACGCAAAACTCCAGCAACGTGTAAATACACTGGAAAACTTTTTGCCAATCTGTTCGAACTGTAAGAAAATAAGGAAGCCAGATTCTGACCCGGAGAAAATGAATTCTTGGGAACAAATTGAAACGTATATTTCTCACAAAACATCATCTCAATTTTCGCATAGTATTTGCCCTGAATGTATGAAAAAACTATATGGAGATATTCACAATAAGGATTATTGAATTTATCGGTATCCTTCATAATCGTATGAAAGTAGTTGACACTTTTGGGAAATAAATATTTCTTCCATTTACAGGTTTTTCGTTATTGCTGTGGGAGTGGCTTTCAGTCACGATTTTCGAGGCAGAATGCTTCTCCCATAAAAAGTGTAAACTATAAAATGAATGATGCCAATTTATCATCTAACGGATTAACTCTGACCGAAAAAGGCGGGACATTTTTTGCTTTTAACAATGTTTTTGTAAGGGTCGCATCTTGAATTGTGAATTAGCAGCCATTATTCACAATTCAAGATGCGACACTGGTATTTCCCCCCAAAGAAAACACAGTAATCGTCTGATTATCCAGCCATTCAAGGATTTAAAGATATATCGGGCTTCCGAAAGGCTGTAATAATTCCACCAGCCTTTCAGGTACAGGTTCAGTTTATAAATTACCTGTGCCATACTTTTACCGCAGTTGCGGTCAGAGCAGGTTGCCCTGCCCTCAGCCATTTTTTTCCTCAGCAGAGCCACTGCCTTCCGAGGCACCGTCACCGGATACCCCGTTGTGATAACACTATGCCCTTCGCCTCCATCCGGCTGGGTTTGGGACTTGCCTTGACTTCCATAATTGGAAATTATAGACTCACTCTTAAGTTGGACGTAAATGCCCTAAATAAAGTAGCGAAAGTTAGGAACGTGGACGAAATAACTTCCCCAACTATACATCACAGCTTCAGGCCGCCTTTGTCCGGTCTCAAATCACAAAAATATTGAAATAGCTCGCTATCCCTTCAACTTTTGTGATCTGAGATCGAACAAATTCGACCCAAATCTGTGCGCCTACTTGAGGAAGTTAATTCGTCCACGTTCCTTAGTAATTAAATTCGACGCTCCGTATTGTCAGTGATCGTATCTTGAAAAGATAAAAAGGGAGGTTTAGCGTGGTAAAGGCTTTTTCAGATTTTAACGGATTGGAGATGTTCTTCCTGGCATGTGCCTTCATTGGCGGGTTCTTCGTTCTCGTAAAACTCTTTCTGCAATTTATTGGTGGCCATACTGACACAGATGTTGGTGTGCACAGCAATATCGATATTGATACTGCGCACGTGGATTCTGACGTGGGTTTTCGCTTACTCTCCATGCATGGACTCTCCGCATTTTTTATGATGTTCGGTTTAGTCGGGCTCGCCCTTTATCGACAAAGCCAGGTGGGGGTTATAATCTCCATTATCGGGGCGGTGGCATCAGGAATGGTCTCGGTGTGGGTCATCGGCAAGCTATTCCAGGTGGCTGCGCGCCTGCAATCCAGCGGTACGCTCAAAATCGCTGACGCCGTGGGTAGCACAGGAACCGTTTACCTCACCATCCCCGAAGGGCGATCTGGGCGGGTCAGCCTCAATTTTCGAAACCGTCTTCGCGAATTCGATGCTACCGAAAAAAATGGGGCTGAGGTGCCCACCGGCACTCCGGTACGTGTAGTTCAGGTAAACGCTAATATTCTTGTAGTAGAAATTATTAAATAAAAAAAGGAGTAGTCATGTTCGATTTTTGGATTTTTCCCATTGCCGCCTTCCTTATTCTGATAGTATCGACCATCACCTTCCTGGCCTCTCGGTATAAACGTTGTCCATCGGACAAAATACTGGTGGTCTACGGTAAAGTTGGGGAGGGACAATCGGCAAATTGTATCCACGGAGGTGGCACTCTTATCTGGCCGTTGATTCAGGATTATGCCTACGTCGGCCTGACACCGATGACTATCAGCATTCCCCTGCAGAAAGCCCTTTCATTACAGAATATACGCATTAACGTTCCCTCCACTTTCACGGTCGGCATCAGCACTGAACCAGAGGTCATGACCTCCGCTGCCGAGCGTTTGCTCCACCTCTCGCAGGCTGAAATCGAGGAGATGGCAAAAGAAATCATCTTTGGTCAGTTGCGCCTCACCGTGGCTTCGTTGACCATTGAGCAGATCAATCAGGACCGCGAGAGTTTTCTGGATTCGGTCCGCAAGAATGTTTCTCCGGAGCTGAATAAAATCGGTCTGTTCCTGATTAACGTCAACATTACCGATATCACAGACGAGTCGGGGTACATTGATTCTATCGGTAAGAAAGCAGCCTCCGAGGCGATTAACCAAGCCAAGGTCGATGTTGCCGAACAGCAAAAGCTGGGTGCCATTGGTGAGTCCGAAGCGACCAAGGTGAAAGAAATCAGGGTGGCGGAAAATGTGGCTGAGTCAGAAAAGGGTAAGAAAAAGGCCGAGGCTGACCAGCGTGTTTTTGTCCAGCAACAGGAGACGGAAGCCACAATCGGTGAGGCTGCAGCCAACCGTGATAAAGAAATTAAAGTTGCTGAAAATGTGGCTGAGTCGGCAAAGGGTCAGAAAATGGCCGAAGCTGATCGACGTATCGTTGTTCAACAACAGGAAGCTCAAGCTGTGGACGGCGAAAACCACGCTAAGGCTGATATCGCCGATGCCAATGCTGAACTAACAGTGAAACAGGCATCTGCCTTGCAACGAGGCGAAGTAGCACGGCGCGAGGCAGAGGTTGAGATTCAGAAAGCACAATATAAGGCCGAACAGGAAAGGCTCAATGCTGAAGAAGTGGTACGCCAGGAAATTGATAAGAAAAAAGTTGAGATTGCTGCTGAAGCCGAAGCCGAAAAAACCCGCCGCGAGGCAAAAGGTCAGGCCGATGCCATCCTTCTTAAATATCAGGCCGAGGCTGAGGGTGTGCGTCAGGTGCTTGAAAGTAAGGCTGCCGGATATCTTAATCTGGTTAAGGGATGCAATGGCGATGCAAAAGCGGCGGCTACCCTGCTTATGACCGAAAAAATTGAACAAATTGTACAACTTCAAGTAGAGGCTATTCGCAACATCAAAATCGACAAAGTCACGGTCTGGGATCCTGCCGGAGGTGGCAAAGACAGCACAGCCACCTCAAACTTTCTTTCCGGGTTGATCAAAAGTTTACCGCCACTGCACGACGTGGCCGCTATGGCTGGGATTGAACTTCCCAAGTACCTTGGCGAAATTGCTTCGAAAAAAGCGGCACCAAAAACATCTCAAGACAAAACGGCTGCCGGCGAAAACGCTTAACTTGCTGCTATCACCGCTATTGCTCACATAGGAAAGAAGCAAAACAAGAAATGGTAGCATTCTCGCATAACCAAGCAAACACAGCCGACTCGTAAACTCGCGGCTAATTTGTGGGTTAAAAAAACAAAATTTTATTTTTAAAAAAGGATTTCCACATGAAGAATTACAAAAATATTATTGCTCTGATTCTGGTCGTTTTTTTACTTTCAGCAAGCCAGGCAAATGCAGAAGGTAAATGGTGGGAGAAAGGGATTAATATTTTTAAAACACAGAACAAAATATCAAAAGAACCTAGTATCGGTGAAATTGGTGAGGCATTTAAGGTAGCGCTTCGTATCGGCTCCGAAAATGTAGTTAAAAAGTTAGGCGATATTGATGGTTTCAATGCTGATTCTGCTGTTCACATACCATTGCCAAAGGAATTAAATACTGTAAAAACAATGTTAGCTAAAGTTGGGATGTCTCGAATAGTTGATGACCTTGAACTAAAACTTAACCGCGCAGCTGAAGCCGCAACCCCAAAGGCTAAAGAACTTTTTTGGCAGTCAATCACTGAAATGACGTTTGACGACATTAAGGGTGTTTATGAGGGCTCCGAAGATTCCGCAACAAGATATTTTCATGAGAAAATGTCTCCATCATTGAGCAAAGAAATGCGTCCGATAGTTGAAGAAAGCCTGTCAAAGGTAGGAGCAATTCAAGCTTTTGACAACGTAATGGGCAAATATCAAACTTTGCCATTTGTGCCGGATGTAAAAGCAAATTTAACAGACCATGTTGTTCGAAAAGGAATGGATGGCATATTCTATTATATTGCAAAAGAGGAAGCTGCTATTCGAAAAAATTCTGTGAAACAAACTACCGACTTGTTGAAGAAAGTGTTTGGCGCTAAGTGATTATAATTTTTTCCATGCCGGGCAAGAAAAAAATTAAAGCATTCAAAAATGGCCGAAAAAAATATTTTGCAAATACTTGCCCCAAATGCGGGGTTTACTGGAATATCGTAATTCACATGTGGCTATTCCCAAACTATTAATTATTACCCAAAAGAAAGGAGAAAATTATGAAAGGTAAGTTTTGCTTTATTCTGTCCATTGTAACACTACTGATGGTGTGTAGTTGGCCTGTTTATGCTGAACAACAACAGGACTTTTTTTCATCGAGTCTCCACCACACTGGTGAAGGAATGCGATATTGGTATGAGGCTGAGGATGGCTTCATGGCGATAACAGGCATTCCGTATGAAAAGCTTGGCTGTAAAAATTGCCATGTGAAAGGGTGCAATGACTGTCATCTTAAAAAAACAGAAAAGGGTCTTGTTTACTCACTGGAAATGGCCCGGGACCGTGGAACCTGTCTAAAGTGCCATGCCCGAGAGAAAGCCACAATTAAACTGGATGAAGGCAGGGATGCTTTAGGTGTACATATGAAGGCCGATATGACCTGTTCTGATTGTCATACGTCGAGGGAGATTCATGGAGATGGGAATATTTACAAAAGCATGAGAGATCCTGGTGCGATGGATGCAGCTTGCACCAACTGCCATACGAAAGACTCAGAGGATTATCCCGTAGTTCCGGAAACCAAGTCCCACACCGTCCATAAGAACAAGCTGGAATGTAATGCCTGTCATGTCCAAAATACCATGACTTGCTACAATTGCCATTTTGGTGAATTTGCAAGGACTAAAAGCAAGGCAAAAAGCTTTGCAGCAAAGGTCAAAGATTTTTTACTTTTGGTAAAATACAGAGGGAAAGTTACAAGCGGAACAATGCAAACCTTAGTTAGTTCTAAGGACGAGCCCTTTATAGCCTATGTCCCTTACTTTACCCATTCAATTATGGGTGAGGGAAGAAAGTGTGAGCAATGCCACGCTACAAAGGCTGTCAATATCCTTGCCTCATCTAAAAAATTTACTGCGGCCACCTTCAAGGATGGCAAACTCGAGTTTTACAAAGGCGTGCTGCCTCTGGTTCCGAGTCTTTTGAACTGGCCGTTTTTAGAAAAGAAGGAAGGCAAATGGGTGCCTTTTGAGCCTAAGGTGAAACCTCTCATCCAAATGGCGGTTCATGCTGAACCATTCACGCAGGATGAGCTGAAGAAGTTGCAAATGAAACAAAAATACGGAAAGTAGTTTGAATTTCAAAAGCGATAAGGCACCACATAACAAATAAGGATAGATCGTGAGAGCGAAGCGAACCACGATCTATCCTTATACGTTAGAAAGGATTGATATGTCTGAAATTGAGAAGGCGCAACTTGATATGATCAGTATTATTGTCCATTGACAGTTTTTTCTTGCAAACTTAATAATTAGTATTTATAAATTTATCTTTTAAATAATTACTTAAGAGTACCGGACAGACATTTTCGCGTTTTCGTGCCCAGCCTGCTGATCAATCCTTCCTTTTCACACGGATTCTGGATATTATTTCTGCCCTGTTTCTAAAACCTAAATTGAGCGATTTTTTACTCGACCTGCACCGATCTCTTGCCCATCAAGATCTTGGCACATTTCATCGCAAAAAATCGCTCAACTTATAGACTTTCAGATAATTGATTTCACAAGGCCAGAGGGAGGAAGGCGTATTAGTTATACGTCGACGACTGATAACGCAGTGAAATTATTTATCTGAAAGTCTATAGTTAAAAAGGAGAATAATGTTATGCTAATGAAAATTTATACTGGAAAGCTTTTTTCGAGAAGATTTATTTATGCAATTATAGTGGCGCTGTCTTTATCCATAGCCGCCTTAACCGTCCAGGCTGAAAAAAATGAGCCTTCGATAGATAAAGTAGCTATAGTTAATGGATCGGTTATTACCAGTGAAGAATTTAATAGAGAACTAAACCCGATAAAACAAAGGATTTCACAGCAGGGACAAAAAATTTCACCGGTACAGCTTGAAGGTATCAGAAATAAAATTCTTGATAACCTGATCAACATCGAACTGCTGTTTCAAGAAAGCCGGAATAAAGGAATTAAAGTTGAAAAAGAGGCAATCGATTCTAAAATAAAATCTTTAAAACAAAACTTATCAAATGATACTGAATTTAAAAACTTTTTAAGCGAGCTAAATTTATCTGAGAGTGCCTTTAAACTAAAAATCAAGAAGGGTATTGCAATACAGAAGCTTATTGAAACTCAGATTGCTGATAAGATTAAAATTTCAGATGAAGAAAGCAAGGTCTTTTATGATACCAATCCCGACCTTTTCAAACAGCCCGAACAGATAAAAGCGAGTCATATTTTGATAAAAGTTGAGCCGGGCGTAGATGAAATAAAGAAGTCTGAAGCAAAAGAAAAAATTAAAAATATTCAACAAAAGCTTAATAAAGGCGAAGATTTTGCTACACTTGCTAAAGAATTTTCAGAAGGCCCCAGTAAAAATAAAGGCGGAGATTTGGGCTACTTCCAGCGAGGTCAAATGGTAAAATCTTTTGAAGATGCAGCCTTTGCATTAAAAACTGAAGAGGTAAGCGATATTGTAGAAACTCAGTTTGGATATCATATCATCAAAGTTGTAGATAAAAAGCCTGAAAAGACAATTGCTTATGAAAATGTAAAAAAAGACCTTGCTCAGCATTTGAAACAGGAAAAAACAAATCAGGAAGTCAAAATATACATACAAAAACTCAGTGAAAAATCCAAAATAGAAAAATTTTTGTAATACTTA
>JAYEFW010000428.1:0-5291 GCA_034658795.1 Thermodesulfobacteriota bacterium | reverse complement strand
GCCGGCTCCGCAAGCGCTCAGGCCGTAGTCACTGTGATGGGCAATCTGGAGCCCCAAACGGAAGGCTCCTTTGGCGAACAATATGAGGATCTGATCCCGCCTGATGCCACCCTTGAATCATATGACACCAAGCGGTTTTCTGTGATAACCGGCCTGGTTCACGACCTGGCAGGTTCTTCCATATCAGATGTTTCTCTCACCATCCACGGCCACCCCGAGTATGGAACTGCCGAAACAAATACTAAAGGCCGGTTTTCTATTCCAGTAGAAGGTGGAGGAACTATCACGGTTGTCTACCAAAAAGAGAGCCTGATCACTGCCCAGCGGCAGGTCTATGTCCCCTGGAATGACATCGCCATTGCCGAGACGATTCAAATGATCGCTGAAGATCCGGCAGCCACCACTGTCACCTTTGACGGAAATCCAAACACAGTGGTTGCTCACCAAAGCACAGAGGTGAGTGACGCATTTGGCAGCCGCTCCTGTACAATGGTCTTTACCGGGGACACCCGGGCAACCGAGTTTACCACGTCCGAGTCCATGCCGGCAATACTTCCCCCAAATTCTGCGTATACCTACTGCGTGGAACTCAGCGTGGATGGTGCCCAGAGAGTGAGGCTTGACAAACCTGTCATCACCTGGGTCGATAATTTTCTTGATTTTGATGTAGGGAGTTTTGTCCCCGTGGGCTACTATGATCGTGACAGAGGCGTATGGGTGCCGTCGGAAAACGGCATTGTGGTTAAACTCCTCGATACGGACAGCAACGGGATCGTGGATGCCTTGGATGCGGACGGTAATGGTCAGCCCAACGACCTCAACAACAATGGATTGTTCAGCGATGAAGTAAAAGGGCTGGGTGATAGCGAGAGATATGCCCCAGAATCCACGTTCTGGCGGGTTGCAGTACCGCATTTCAGCCCCTGGGACTGCAACTGGCCGTATGGCCCTCCGCAAGACTCCGTTTCTCCGAACCCGGAAAGCGAACCCGACGCAGACCAGCAAAAAAATGAAGAAAAGGATTGCA
This sequence comes from Thermodesulfobacteriota bacterium, assembly GCA_034658795.1. GTDB lineage: Bacteria > Desulfobacterota > Desulfobacteria > Desulfobacterales > ETH-SRB1 > B13-G4. The sequence goes on along the minus strand of JAYEFW010000428.1, from coordinate 4,264 downwards.
AGACTGGCAACATAGCCTCTTTCGTGGAGGAAAGGAGCCGTATTTTTCACGAAGACATTCCCATCCCCGGCACCGACATTATTCTACATTATGCCAGCAACCGTGTAGAAGGCTACAAGACCGTCATAGACGTGCCTGCATCAGGGAACGAAGTCCCTGCAAGCCTTAAGGAAATAATTGTCAGTGTCAGTCTGGCAGGCCGGACATTTAAGCAGATCCTTAATCCCCTGCCCAACCAGAAGGCGACATTTGTTTGGGACGGCCTCGACTACCTCGGCAGGCCTGTCAGCGGTTCCGCTGCCGCCAATGTCAAGGCAGGATTTGTCTATGATGCGGTCTATTTGGCGCCGGGAAATCTTGAGATGGCATTTGCCCAGGCGGGCGGTGATGTAACAGTCATACCTGCTAGGCAGGAGGTGATCTGCTGGAAGCGCGACACATTACGTGTTGGAGGAGCAAGAGCTATCAGCATTGCCGAAGGCTGGACAATTTCTACTAATCATTACCTCAGCCCAATGGAGTCAGGTAGGCTTTACAAAGGAAACGGGACAATAAGTACAAACAATACCGGCAGCATCATTAACACGGTGGCCGGAACCGGAAATTACGGCTCAGGCGGCGATGGAGGACCGGCCACTGAGGCGGAAATTGTCTTTCCTCATGGTGTAGCCACAGATGCCGCAGGCAACCTCTACATTGCAGATTATCATAACCACTGTATCCGGAAGGTGGATATAAACGGCATTATAACCACTGTAGCCGGGAATGGAACATCAGGTTACAGTGGCGATCAAGGGCCGGCTGCTGAGGCACAACTCAACATGCCTATTGATTTAGCTGTTGACGTTGCCGGCAATCTCTACATCGCAGATACCTATAATAATCGCATCAGAAAAGTAGAGTTTTCTTCTGTTACAGGGACAATTGGGGAAGAATTGATCTTTGTCGAGGCTGACGGTGTAGGGCATGTCATGTCTGGTGACGGTCGTCATCAGAAAACCACGGACATTGATACAGGTATCACCCTGTATGAGTTCGGTCATAATAAAAACAAGGAATTGGTCTTGATAACCGACCAGTTTGACAACCAGATCACCATTGACAGAAACAGCAGCGGCGTGCCCATTGCCATTATCTCTCCTGACGGGATCACAACCGGTTTGACCACAGACGCAAACAACCACCTGACTCGCATTACTTACCCGGATAACAGCTTTTACAGCTTTGAATACACTTTGGACGGCCTAATGACGGCCAAGATAGAGCCCGATGCAAATGGCTTTGAGCACCAGTTTGATTCTTCGGGTCGGTTGACAGACGCAACGGACGATGAAGGAGGGCGCTGGCAGTTCGCACGGTCTGTGCAGGAAAACGGCGATATTTTGTATCAGACACTTACCGGCGAAGGCAACCTGACCTCCTACCTTGATCACACGTATTCCACGGGCGCCTATACGTCAACAATCATTGATCCCACAGGCGCAGAGACCCTGTTTACTCAATCATCCGACGGCCTCACCACAACCAAGTTCTTGTCTTGCGGCATGGAGCTTTGCTTTGAATATGGGATCAATTCGGAATACAAGTTCAAATATCTTAAGGAAATGACTGAAAGCACGCCCTCAGCCCTGGAGAAAGTTACGCTTAGAGAAAAGACCTATCAGGATACGAATGCAGACGATATCCCTGACCTGATCACCGAAACAGTGACTGTTAATGGCAACACAACCACCCTTTCACACGATATCATCCAATCCCAAAAGACCGTCACCTCCCCTGAAGGCAGGACTGTGACCCTGCTGTACGATCCTGACACCCTTTTGACCACAGGCGTGACCATTCCGGGTCTTTATGAAACAAGCTATGGGTATGATGCCAGAGGGCGGTTAACGTCCACAAGCGCCAATACCAAAGCGACTACGTTTGCCTATAATGCGCAGGGATTCCTTGAATCCATCACCGATCCTGAAAATCAGACTACCATATACACCTACGATGCTGTTGGCCGAATGACCGCGATCAACCGGCCGGACAGCACAACTGTGGGCTTTACGTACGACCAAAACGGCAACATGACTCTGCTCACCAACCCATCGGACATCGGTCACGGCTTTGGCTACAACACAGTCAATCTCAAAAACTCATACCGGACACCTCTGAGCGGTAGTTACAACTATGTGTACGACAAAGACAGGCATCTGATCCAGACAAACTTTCCTTCAGGAAAGCAGATCAACAACGTTTATGACAAGACCAGACTCACGCAGATACAAACACCAGAAGGAAACATTGATCTCACATATCTTTGCAGCACAAAGGTGGGATCAATTACCAATGGAACGGATACAATAAGTTACGAATACGATGGGAAGCTTGTCACCTCAGAGACCCTGACCGGAACTCTGAATCAATCCCTTGTTTATAGCTACAACAATGACTTCAACGTCCAGGATTTTACTTATGCCGGCAACACCCGTATATACACCTATGATAATGACGGTCTCTTGACCGGGGCCGGCGCCTTTACTATTGCCCGCAATTCCGGAAATGGTTTACCCGAGGCCGTCATTGGTGGGTCACTGAACCTGACTCGCAGCTTCAACGGCTATGGAGAGGTTAAAGATCAGGCATTTTCCATAAGCGGCACAACCCTCATCTCCTATAATCTGACCCGTGACAATGCAGGCAGGATCACGGCCAGGGCCGAGACAGTTGAAGGGGTTACGTCCGATTATGCCTACACTTACTGCCTGGCGTGATGGTTGCGATCTGATTACATAATCTGAATTATCACTGACTCTTATTCCTTTGAAAAATAAGATAGAAAAGAGTCTGATAATTAAGTTCAGATTATGTAAGAAGATGCAGGGAGCATGACAAGCAGGGCTTTAAGATAAACAAGCGGCTTCCTTATTTTATTCGTCTGCGATCTTGCTTACAAACGTACTTGCATCAATAATCTGAATGCCATGATAATGCTTGAGGTTTCTCAGGTGAGGATCTCTTGAAACAATATAATCCGCTCTTCCTTCCAGAGCACAGGCAAGAAATTTGTTATCAGTCGGATCGTCGGTTATTCTGTCCGTTTTGTATCTGTCTTTAGTAATTATCGCTTTTCTGAATATTAGCCGGAAAAACCTTTTCAGGGTTTCTTCTTGTAAGTTAAATCGTTGCTGTATTCTCGGATAATGAAAAACCCTGTTGATTTCTTTTATGATATCGATGGAGGTAACCAGTACAAAATCAAGATTGATCCAATGTTTCTGAAGTCTGGCAGATACAGTATCTTTTCCAAAAAGGCCGCTTATAAAAAGGTTGGTATCGATTACCGCCCTTAGCCTACGCCTCAATTTTATCTTCTCCGTAACTTTCTTCTGCTCTGACGGCTTTGACGGCTTCATCCACTATCTCATCTATTTCCTCATCAGCATATTCTTCAGCCCCTTTCCTAAGCTCCGAAATTACCTTTTCCATTTCTTTTGACCAGGTTGTGTCTTTTCGATAGGGCATAACCTCATCAAGTTTGCTTTTTACAATCATACCTTCAAGAACAGTTTTTATTGCAAATTGTTCATGGGGGCGCATCATTGAAATTAATCCAAACTGCTCCAACAGCTTCCGGTCAAATATTTTAGATGAGGCTACACTTTCACTCTTATCAAAAATCAGTTCATCTGATGAAACGCCAAGTGTTTTTGCAATATTTTTTATAATTGCCAAAGTAGGTGAAGATTTTCCTCCTTCATATCGCTTCATTTGAGAAATCCCTACACCGATTTTTTGGGCTAGTCCTTGTTGTGTAAACCCTTTTTCTTTTCTGAGTTTTGAAAGTTTTTCTGCAAATGGCATAAAATATCCCTCCAATCCTTTTTTTATTTTTAAGGATTATAACACGGAATTTTGAAACTACGTTATTTTCAAATACTTTTGGTAAAAAAGCTATTAACAAAAAGTATTGTTTAAGATACCAAATGGTCCATAAAAAAACAACGATTTTTTAGGATTTTAGCAAAATATTTTGCTTGGGAACGGGGACGAAATAACTTCCCCAAGTAGGCGCATAGATTTGAGATCGGGCAAAGGTGGCCTGAAGCGAATATATTTTCAAAACCCCGACCATCTGCGAACAATTACATATTTTCTCAGTCACCAAACACCTTGACCGGTTTGTACGGATGGCTTCCTTCAATAACATCCACACCCGCTTTTGCCTTCACTTTTTTCATGATAGTATCTATGTAAGGGTTGCGGGACGGGTTGCGGG
>JAYEFW010000427.1:0-7116 GCA_034658795.1 Thermodesulfobacteriota bacterium | reverse complement strand
CATGTTTTTTAAGCTTGCTGCACCATAAAGACTGAAAAGTGCGGCAACTGCCGTCCATTGCCTCCAGCTTAGCAAAGTCGGCGTGCTTACACTTCAGATCGCACCATTTTATTCTGTGGGTTGTAATACCAGCATTATCTTTTGTCATAAATCCTTATTATCTATTTCTTAAAAATATCGTAGCCGTTCACGGCTTGAAACTTGAAATTGGAAATTGGGAAGAACGGTACAAAAGCATGAAGACCAAATTTCTAATTTCCAATTTCAATGTTCCGTGAACGCTTACAAATCTTGTTTATCCTGTTATCCTGTCAGATTCTTTTTCAAAAGGCTAAATCGTTACAAAATATCTAACTCCAGCTCCCTGCCCCTTATATTCGCAAGAACGCTATTTAAAAAATCTTCATGCGTGACTCCGAATTTGACTTTGCCATCCAGAGTTCTTACTGAAAGAGTGTTGGATTCTCTTTCTTTCCCGCCAATTGTAAGGATAAGAGGAATTTTGTTCAACTGGGCATCACGAATTTTTTTGTTAAGGCTCTCAGTTCTGCTGTCAACCTCTGTCCGCAATCCCTGCTCTTCAAATTCTGCTTTTACAGAATTTGCGTAAGAAACAAGCTCATCATTAATTGCCAGAATAGCAACCTGTACCGGAGACAACCATAAAGGAAACTTTCCTGCAAAGTGTTCAACAAGTATTCCGAAAAACCTTTCAATAGAGCCATAAATTACCCTGTGAATCATAATGGGACGGTGTTTTTCATTATCCTTTCCTATATAAGAAAGATCAAATCTTTCAGGCAGAGACATGTCAAGCTGCACAGTCCCGCATTGCCATGTGCGGCTGAGCGCATCTTTTATGTGCATATCTATCTTCGGGCCGTAAAATGCACCATCGCCCTCGTTTATTTTATAGTCCATGCCGTAGGAATCAAGCGCTGCTTTTAAACCATCTGTAGTTAATTCCCACTGCTTATCCGATCCTATTGACTTTTCAGGTCTTGTGGAAAGCTCAAGATGAAAACCAAGACCAAAGGTTGAATAAATCCTTTCAACCAGCCTCAGAACTTCAACGATTTCATCTTCTATCTGTTCTTCAGTCATAAAAATATGAGCATCATCCTGATGGAAAGCCCTGACCCTGAAAAGGCCGTTCAGCACTCCGCTCAGTTCGTGACGGTGTACAAGCCCGATCTCAGCGGCACGAACAGGCAAATCCTTGTATGAGTGAGGCCTCATGCCATACAGAAGCATTCCGCCGGGACAGTTCATCGGCTTTATTGCGTACTCTATATCATCAATAACAGAGGTATACATATTCTCCCGATAATTATCCCAGTGCCCGCTCTTTTCCCATAAAGAACGGTTAAGCATAATCGGTGTTTTTGTTTCAACATATCCTGCTTTCCTGTGTTCCCATCTCCAGTAATCTAAGAGCGCATTCCAGACATTCATTCCCTTTGGATGGAAAAAAGCCATCCCGGGCGCTTCTTCGTGAAAGCTGAAAAGATCGAGAGCCGCACCAATTTTTCTATGATTTCTTTTTTTCGCCTCTTCAAGGAAATTCAGATGGGCTTTAAGCTGTTTCTTGTCAAAAAACGCTGTACCATAAATTCTCTGCAACTGGGCTTTTGTCTGATCAGCACGCCAGTAAGCACCTGAAACCTTCATTAATTTTATTGCTTTTATAAATCCTGTATGAGGAAGATGCGGGCCGCGGCATAAATCCGTAAAATCTCCCTGCTCGTAGAAAGATATTGTTCCATCTTCAAGCTCTGAAATCATTTCAAGTTTGTATGGCTCGTTTTCGTAAAATTGAAGTGCTTCGGATTTTGAAACCATCTTGCGTTGAAAAGGAATTTTTGCCTTTATTATTCGTTTTATTTCTTCCTCAATTTTAGGAAAATCGTCTTTTGAAATCGGCTCCATATCAATATCATAGTAGAAGCCATCCTTTACAACAGGCCCTATAGTCAGCCTGGCATCCTTATAAAGATGCAAGACTGCCTGTGCCATAACATGCGCAGCGCTGTGGCGAAGTATTTCCAGAGCTTCCTTGTCTTTGTTTGTGATAAGACGCAGATGGCAATCATTAATAATTCTTTCACTCAAATCAAGCAGCCTGCCATCAACTTCAACAGCAATTGAATTTCTCGCCAAACCCTCTGAAATACTCCTGGCTACATCCAGGCCGGTTGGCGCATTCTCAAAACTTTTTATACTTCCATCAGGAAGAGCTATTTTTATCATTATATTCTCACCAGAAAATAAAATTATAAGTTGTTTTTATATCTTCTTTTAATTATACCACAAAAAATTTAGGCGAAATGATCTTGCCGGTCAAGAAAAAAGAAACTTTATTTATGACAACTAAATATACGCTAATAAACACTAAAACAGATCTTGAAAAAATTACAAGTGATTTAAAGAAGGAAAAGTTCATTGCCGTCGACGTAGAAGCGGACTCAATGTATCATTTTAAAGAAAAGGTCTGTCTGATCCAGCTTGCTACGAAAAAAAAACATATTGTAATTGATCCTTTACAGATCCAGGACATCTCTTCGCTTAAAAGCCTTTTCTCAAACAGCGATATTAAAAAAATTTTTCACGGTGCCGACTTCGATGTACGCAGTCTTTACAGAGATTTCAATATAAAAATAAAAAATCTTTTTGATACCCAGCTTGCCTGTATGTTTTTAGGAATCAGGCAAACGAGTCTGGATGCGGTACTTAAAAAAAGATTCAAAATCAGTCTTAATAAAAAATACAGAAAAAGAAACTGGTCCAAAAGACCTCTGCCGGAAGCTATGATAGAATATGCTGTAAACGATACGATATATCTTATTAAACTTGCAGAAATTCTAGAAAAAGAACTCAAAGAAATCGACCGGATTTCATGGGTTCACGAAGAATGTAAAATTTTAAGCAAAGTCAGACCCGCCTTACTCAATAGCGAACCATTATTTATGAAATTCAAAGGGGCCGGCAAGCTAAACCCTAAATCTCTTGCTGTCCTTGAAGCAGTTCTTCGGTTTCGGTTAAGCGTGGCTGAAAAAAAAGACAAGCCTTTGTTCAAGATAATTGGTAATAATTCCCTAATGAAAATTGTTAAGGAAAAACCTGCTAACTTGAGGCGATTAGAAAAAACAAAAGCATTAAGCCAAAAACAAATTGAAATGTATGGCGATGCCATAGTCAGGGCTGTAAACAATTCCCTGATGCTGCCTGCAGCAGAGCTGCCTGTTTATCCGCTCAGAAAAGCTCCGGTTTTACCGCCTGAAGTTCCATTAAGGGCAAAGGCTGTTAACCGATGGAGAGATTCGAAAGCTAAAGAATTAGGATTAGAACCATCTATAATCTGCAAGAAATCAATTATAAACTTAATTGCAATACAAAACCCAACGTATTTAACAGATCTTTTAAAGATTAAAGAAATGAAAAAATGGCAGAAAAAAGAATTTGGCAGAGATATAGTGGCTATATTAAAAGGTTTATGAGCATATGTTCTTAATGTTTGACTAATTTGTTGCAATTATATATACCCCAAACTGAAAAATCGCTTAACTTAGAATATAATTAATAAAAAATGAAACTCGCAAAGATAACAATTATTATTTCTCTGGTTTTAGTATTTTTATTCTTGTGTAATGCAAACTGCGATGTCCAGTGTGCTGAAAATGAAAGCCAATGTTTTAAATGCCATACCAGCGCTAGAAATCTTATAAAAATTACACGGGAAATAGCTAAAACCAGTCCGTCCAAACCTGCAATTTCTTCTGAAACCTCAGGTGAAGGTTGAGGGGGTCTTGTGGAGCCGTTGGCTCCGCATGAGAGGGTGTTTGTTGACTCCTTTTTTACAGAAGACGAAAATCATGGTAAAATTGGATGTCATGAATGTCATGGAGGAGATCCCGAGGATGCTGACTGGAAAACAGCGCACAAAGGTGTAATAAAAGATCCTTCATTTCCTGATCCTTCAAACACGTGCGGATCATGCCACGATGATATTGCCAGGCATTACAAAAACAGTCTCCATATTAATCTGGGGCCATTCAAAAAAACTATCGATAAACGGTCAAGTGTTGACGAAATTGTGCATTCAAAAGTCGATGATGCAAGAAAATCTCATTGTAATTCCTGCCACAGCAGTTGCGGTCAGTGCCATATCAGCCGCCCTGAATCTGTGGGTGGAGGGCTGTTGGATGGTCATCTTTTTCAAAAAAAGCCCCCAATGAACCTGGTATGCACTGCCTGTCATGGAAGCCGAATAAAAAATGAATATTTTGGTAAAAATAAAGGAATGCCTCCTGATATACACAAAGAAAAATACTTTAAATGCAGCAAATGCCATAAGGCAGATGAAATGCATGGAGACGGCAAGGACTATGCAAACCGGTACGAAGTTGAAAACGGTCCTAAGTGTTTGAACTGCCATGCAAATATTTATGATTCAAAGTCAATAAACGCAGAGCCGCACATATTACACAGAAACAGAGTCAGTTGCCATGTCTGCCATTCAGTAAAGTACAAGAATTGTTATGGCTGTCATGTTGGAAAAGACAAACAGGGTATTACGTTCTTTAAGACAAAACGCTCAACCATTGATTTTAAAATAGGCCTTAATTCTCTTAAAAGTAAAAAAAGACCGGAAAAGTTTGTTGTCGTACGCCATATCCCTGTAGATCAGGGAACCTTCGCTTATTATGTTGATAACGGCCTTTCCAATTTTGACGAACTTCCCACATGGAAACCTGCAACTCCTCATAATATCAGAAGAAAAACTCCGCAGAACAAAACATGCAATTCTTGCCACGGGAATACAGACCTGTTCCTGCTTGAAAAGGATGTGGAAACAAATTATAAAAATGCGAACAAAAACGTTATCGTATCGCCGGAAATGATACCGAAAAAAATAGACAAATGAGCCAGTTTCAAAACGTTTCAGTTTGTTCAAGGTCAAGTAAGGTGAAAATTATAACCACAGGAATGCATTGAGTATTTCGAGGATAGCGCTAAAGCTTCACTGCGTGACAAAACTTGAGACTTAGGCAAAGATTGGGCAAAATGGGATGTTTTGAAACTGGCTCAAATAGAAAGAAACACCAGTTCAGCCACTAAGGGCTGTGAAAATAAATACCAGAGGTGAATTTTATGAAAAAATATTCGACACTTATTATTGCTTTATTATTAGGAGCCAGCCTTATTATAGGCGGTTGTACAACCACTCCAAAAGTGATGACCACCAAAGATCTGGTCGCCGAAGCCAACGAACATGTAACCAACGTTCCTGTCTCGGTTGCAAAGGAGTTGCTCGATGAAGGAGGGTATATCTTTCTTGATGTAAGAACAGCAAAAGAATTTAAAATGGGTCATATCCCAGGTGCCATTCATATTGAGAGGGGATTGCTGGAATTTATGATTAATAATCAATTGCCTGATAAAAATGCCCAAATCGTTGTTTACTGCAAGGTGGGAGGGCGCGGATCACTTGCCGCCCACACTCTGGTACGTATGGGATATAAAAACGTTATAAATATTGAAGGCGGCTGGGTTCCCTGGGAAAAGGCCGGTTATCCTGTTGAGTAATTCTCTGCCCTAATTTAACGTAACAGTTCACGGTTTTTTCAATGAACAATGCAACGCCTGAAGCATTTTAACCGTTAACTGCAAACTGTTAACCGTGAACTGTATATACTATTAGGGTTTATCCTGGCTTTTAAGAAGTTCCTTTAATCCCTCCAGGGTGCCTTTCCACACTGCATCATCTCCAGCCATTATTGATACTATTACGTTTTTTTCCACACTGACTTCCAGAACTATTTCTTCGTCTCCAGCCTTAAATACAGCTTCACCCCATCTTTCCGCCGGAAGACCTGTGATTTCGCAATCATAATCTGTTCTTATTTCTCCCGTCATTCTTATTTCGCTCATTATTTCCTCCTAAATTATCTTCCCAATCTTTTTTGGTTATTACACCTAAGATTATATATAGACCTGTAAATTAAAAATAGCAAGGAACGGCAATTTTTGTTTGCATAATAGAGCTTGCTTTTGCATTATGCCATGCAAAAGTATGGGTAGCCCAAAGTAACGTCAAGGTAAAATATAACATTATCAAGGTTGCAATCGGAAAAAAACAACTTATATTTTTAGATTATTCCTTCGAGACACGGAAATGCCAAAAAGGTAAAAAATAAAAGGAGATAAAAATAATGACTGATTGTTTTGATGTTACTCTTTACAGTGGCGGGCATAAGGGAGCCGAGGCCGAGTTCGGAAAGCTTGCAGAGCGCTGGGGGATTCAGGAGGTTAACTTTTCGTTCGAGGGACACAATATCGAACGTATTAGAGGTGTCCGGGTGCTGAGCCTGGAAGAACTTGACAAGGGGGATGTCAGCATGGAAATAGTCTCCGCCCGCATGGCACGGAATTATTCAAAGGCTGAAAAAATACGAAAGGTCATACAGTCTATTTTTCACATGGTCAACAATGGCTATCACGTGATAGCGGTCGGATGGATACAGCCGGATGACACCGTCAAAGGAGGAACCGGTTGGGGCGTTGAGCTTGCAAAGCTCTTTAACCGTCCACTCAATGTATATGACCAGGAACGCAAAACATGGTTCTCATGGAAGGATAACAAATGGGTTACTGAAACACCCGTTATCATCGACAAAACATTTGTCGGAACAGGAACCCGAAATCTCAGTGACGAAGGCCGCAAAGCAATTCACGAACTTTTCGAAAACTCCTTTGGACCCGCAAAAGAGAATTAATGCCCTCAAAGACCGAAGCGCTTGTGAATCTCTAATTATCGTGCAATCTGATGCCGCTTAAAAGATTACAGCTATTTTCAGGAAATAAATTGCGAGGTCTGATATCATTGTTTAAGTGTATCTCTCACAGGCGGTTTTCAGATCATTAATTATTTCTTTTCTCAATTCTTCCGGTTCAAGGACTTCTGCATCAGAACCATAAGAAAGAACCCGCTTTTTAACATCCCACCAGCCGGATGTTTTCATTGAAAGTATAACAGATCCGTCATCCTGTTTTTTAATTTTCTGAGTTTTTGACCATTTTCTTTCTTTTATATAACGCGCCTGGTCGGCAGAAAAC
>JAYEFW010000426.1:3930-7155 GCA_034658795.1 Thermodesulfobacteriota bacterium | reverse complement strand
AATATCGGCGTTGGCCTGTCGCCTGAGGTTATTTCCTTAACTGATTCGACGAACTCCAGGCCTTTTTTCAGTTCTTCAAGATAGATCATAATGACTTCCGTATCTTTGTCATCATGCATGTAGCGCAGAAGGTCAAGTTCATCCACATCTGCCTTGTTGCCGATGGATATGAACTTTGAGAACCCGAAATCCCTGTCTGCTGCAAAGTCAAGGACAGCAGCGCATAATGCTCCGCTTTGTGAAATAAAAGAAATATTTCCGGGTTTTGGCATTCGCCTGGAAAAGCTTGCATTAAGGCTTACGGAAGAAAGGGGGTTGATTACACCAAGGCAGTTGGGGCCGACAACACGCACTCCGGCCTTTTTACAAATTGATACGATCTGGTTTTCTATTTCAAGACCTACGCCCCCCACTTCTCTAAAGCCGGCTGAAACAATCACAATTCCTTTTACGCCCTTTTTAATAGCTTCTTTAATGGCTTTGAGCGCAACTCTGGGAGAAAGAATTATTATTGCAAGGTCAACATCGTCGGGAATGTCTAAAATGTTTGGATATGCCCTAACGCTTAGAACAGACTTTGCATTTGGGTTTACCGGATATAGTATGCCTTTGTATCCGCCCTTCAGAATATTGGCAAATATATCATATCCTACTTTTCCAGGTGTAGTAGAAGCGCCGACAACAGCTACTGATTGCGGCGAGAAAATTGCATCAAGATTCGGCAAAATTACTCCTTTTCCCCTTTTATTATTAATGCCATCTCATATACTTTACTCTTAGGAAGACCATATTTCATTGCAATTTGTTTTGAAATGCTTGAAATCCTGTTATCCGCTAATTCTAAATTGTTTTTTATTTCTTGCCTTACAATTTTCAACGGGACATCTTTATCTTTAATATACCCCTTTACTAAAAGAGTGATTTCGCCTTTAATCGCAGGCCGGGCTTTAAGGTTTTGAAAAATTTCAGACATGGAACCTCTTATAAATTCTTCGTGAAGCTTTGTCATCTCTCTGGAAAGTACGCAGTACCTGTCACCAATTATCAATTTAATTTCGTCCAGAAGTTTTAAAATACGTTTTGGAGACTCATAGAATATCATAGTTCTTTGTTCGTTGGCAAGTTCCCTTAACTGCTTTAAACGCTTATTCTTTGTTTTTGAGAGAAATCCTATAAAAATAAAAGAATCGGTTGGCAGGCCTGCAGCGCTAAGAGCCGTAATGGCAGCAGATACGCCTGGAATAGGTACGACTTTGATATTGTTTGCAATGGCCGACTTTATTAAACAATATCCTGGATCAGATACAGAAGGTGTGCCGGCATTTGATACAAGGGCAACAGACAATCCTTGTTTAAGCTTTTTAATGAGGCCTGGTGTTTGTTTTTTTTCATTGTGCTCATGATAGGAGACAAGATTGCCTTTAATTTTGTGATGCGATAGAAATCGGCCTGTATGTCTTGTATCTTCTGCTGCAATAGTATCTGCCTGCTCAAGTATATTTAGAGCCCTTATGGTCATATCGTCCATGTTTCCTATGGGGGTTGCAACTATGTAAAGGTTGCCCTCTTTATTTTTCTTCCCCGAATCATTTATAGGCGAGTTCAAAGGCATTTTTTATTATTTCTATGCTGGGGTTGTCCTTTGCTGAACTGATAGCTACCACATCAAATCTTGCTTTTACATTGCTCTGCTTTGTGGATTTAATATACAACAAAGCCACCATTGAAACCTTTCTTTGTTTCTTAGGGGTTACAGCCCATTTGGGGTTTCCGAACCGGTTTGAACTTCTTGATTTAACCTCAACAAAGACAAGTGTGTCTTTATCTTTTGCAATAATATCAATTTCGCCCAGTTTTGTCCGGTAATTCTGTTCCAGGATTTTGTAACCATGTTTTTTTAGATGCCTGGCTGCAATTGATTCACTTTTTTTCCCAAAATTCTGCTGTTTGTTTAGCATGTTAGTAACGGTTCACGGTTTACACGAGTGATGTTATTCTTCAAAAATTAGAATTGCTGTGCTTTTTGTCAGCTTATGGCTGATATGTTTTGATAACCGTGAACTGTAAACTGCAAACCGTAAACGGTTGTAATAACTCACAGATATTTTTTGACTCCTCTGAAGGTTCGTCTGTGAATTGGGCAGCATCCGAATGTCCTGATGGCCTCTTTATGTGCTCTGGTCGGATATCCTTTGTGTCTTGAGAATCCAAATTGAGGGTAATCCTGGTCATACCTTTCCATAAGCCTGTCTCTGCTTACCTTGGCAACAATAGATGCAGCCGCAATAGATATACTCAGAGCATCGCCTCGTATAATGGGCTCCTGCGGTAAATCTGTTGGTATCCTGAATTTGCCGTCTATTAGAAGATAATCGGGTTGAGGGCTGAGGTTTTTAACAGATATGGACATTGACAGGAGCGATGCATTAAGTATGTTGATTCTCTCGATTTCAATGTTGTCAACTATTCCTATACCTATTGAAACAGCTTGATCGTACAGCTTTTCATACAGGTATGAGCGTTTTTTAGGTGATAATTTTTTTGAATCAGTAATATCGGGATCATGAAATGAAGTGGGCAGAAGAACGGCTGCAGAAACAACCGGGCCAGCCAATGGTCCTCGACCGGCCTCATCAATGCCTGCAATATATGAAAAGCCTTTTTCAATGGCTTTTGATTCAAATAACCACAGGTCTCGTTTCATGAGCCAACTATCTGAAACCGCGTTCTTTTATTCTGGCGGCTTTGCCTTTGAGTTTACGTAGATAATAAATTTTTGATTGCCGCACCCGTCCCCTGGAAACAACCTCGATTTTATCTATTATCGGAGAGTGGAGAGGAAAGATACGTTCGACTCCAACACCATAAGATACCTTACGTACGGTAAATGTGGCATTTGCCAGGCCTTTGCGTTTGCTTATTACAACACCTTTAAAAGCCTGAATACGCTCCTTTTCACCTTCTTTTATCTTTACACTAACTGTAACCGTATCGCCTGCAGCGAAATCAGGCAAATCAAGCCGCATCATTTCTTTTCCTAATTGTTCTATTGTTTGCATAATATTATTTCCTTATAAAATTAATTATCCGAAAAGCTTTAGTTTCCCACCAGTCTATCCATTATAATGGCTGCTGCACACCGAACCGAGAGGTGGTTGTAATGCGAGCCTCCCATTACCGGCTCAAGAAGATAATCGGCTTCGGCAATGAAGTTTTCTGAAAGCC
>JAYEFW010000426.1:0-3830 GCA_034658795.1 Thermodesulfobacteriota bacterium | reverse complement strand
TAGTTTCCCACCAGTCTATCCATTATAATGGCTGCTGCACACCGAACCGAGAGGTGGTTGTAATGCGAGCCTCCCATTACCGGCTCAAGAAGATAATCGGCTTCGGCAATGAAGTTTTCTGAAAGCCCCCAGGCAGTCCCGAAAACCAGAATATAGGGTTTGCCGTCTTTAAGCTTGTTGCGAAGCTTGCTGAAGCTTATGCTTCCGTTATTCTGCCTTGCACAAGTAACAACCGTTTTTGGGCAACCTTCGCCTGTGTTGTTGAGATGGTCTATTATTTCAGTTAAAGAATCTTTTAACCTTATCAGCTCTAAAGCTTCTCGCCTTTTTGGATTATATCTTGAGCCTGTTCCGTCAGTCCAGTGTGATATAAGTTTTTTAACAAGCTTTTTCTGTTCCTTTAAAGGCGTAACAACAAAGAATTTTCTTACTCCATAAGTTTTTGCCACCCTTGCTATATCGTGCAGATCAAGGTTTGTTACGGCAGATGTAATTATTTCTCCGTTTTTATTGATAACCGGATAATGCATCAGTGCCATGTAAAGTTTGGGAGTGTATAATTTTTTCAATATATAGGCACCACTTTTTAAGAATTTCTATTTCCTGTTTACTTAACGGTCTGTTTTTTAACAGATCTTTTCTTTTCAGGAAGGTCCGGATCAGCGACGTTTCCAGCTTCCATTCTTCGATTTTTTTGTGGTTGCCGGACAGAAGAACTTCGGGCACATCTTCGCCCTCAAAAGTTCTTGGTCTTGTATATTGAGCATGCTCTAAAAGGTCATCTGAAAATGAGTCTTTTTCAGCAGAATCCACTCCTCCCAGCGTTCCGGGGATTAGCCTGGTTACAGCATCTATTAGCACCATTGATGCCAGCTCGCCTCCGGTAAGTACATAATCGCCTATCGAAATCTCATCATCTATTAAATTCAGGCGGATGCGTTCATCTATTCCCTCGTAGCGACCGCAAACCAGAATAAGCCCATCATATAATGCAAGTTTTTGAGCAATCTTTTGATTAAAAACTCTGCCCTGAGGTGAGAGCTGAATCGTTATAGAATCAGGAGATTTTTTTTGGGCCAATCGAATAGCGCCAGCAAGGGGTTCCGGTTTCATAACCATTCCGCAACCACCGCCATAAGGACGGTCATCAGTGTTCTTATGCCTGCCTTCTGCAAAATCTCTGATATTTATGGTGGAAGCGGATATCTTATTCCGTTCTATCGCCCTTTTTATAATGCCGTGCGCCCAAAAGGGCTTAAACATTTCAGGGAAGATAGTCAGGACAATGAAATTCATCATAAACCGTCAGGCAAATCCACCGTCATTATTTTTTTATTAATATCTATTGATAAAACCACTGATTCAATCCCAGGAATCAGAATTTCTTTATCCCCGCCTTTCACAACAAAGACATCATTGCTGCCGGTTGGAATTATTGATTCAACACGGCCGATGTACTCGTCATTTATTGTAAAAACAGAAAGGCCTATAATATCAAACCAGTAATAGGTTTCGTCTTCCAGTTTTGGAAGATTTGCCTTGCTTATAAAAAGCTCAGAACCGATTAATGGTTCCGCCTGAGAGATGGTAGTAATACCTTTCAGGGACAATAAAATGATTTGCTTGTGGGGTTTGGCCCAGTTGACTGCATGGATATTTTCATATCCTTTTGTATTTCTTATGAGAATTAAGCTGTCCGGTTTAAATACAGACAAAGATTCAGCATAAGAATAGACCCTGAATGTTCCCTTTAGACCATGCGTGCCGACTATCTTTGCAATAAGAAGAGAACCATTATTTCCCACTATATTATTCTATAATCTCTAAAACCGTGCGTTTTTTTATCTTGGCGGAGGCGGCGCTTAATATAGTCCTCATTGCCCGTGCTGTTCGGCCTTGTTTCCCAATTACCTTTCCTAGATCGTCCTTTGCTACTTGAAGTTCAAGTACCGAAGTCTGGTTACCCTCTACCTCTGAAACAGATACTTGTTCCGGATGATCTACCAATGCCTGTGCAATATGCTTAATCAGATCTTTCATAGCTTCATCTCCTTTATTACCGTTGAGATTCAGGGTAAATAATTATAGACTTTCAGATAAATAATTTCACTGCGTTATCAGTCGTTGACGTATAACTAATACGCCTTCCTCCTTCTGGCCTTGTGAAATTAATTATCTGAAAGTCTATAGCAGGGACTCAATGCATCGTCTCCCGTTCCTAATTAATCAGGATTTGCGGACAAACCTTCTTTTTTAAAAAGGCTTTTTATAGTGTTTGTAGGAATAGCCCCTTGACTCATCCAGTACCTGATTCGTTCTTCCTTCAGCAAAACTTCAGCAGGATCTTTTAAGGGGTTATAAGATCCGACAGCTTCAAGGTATTTTCCATCCCTTGGGCTTTCAGAGTCAGCCACAACAATTCTATAAAAGGGTCGTTTCTTTGCGCCATGTCTGGCCAATCTAATTTTAACCGGCATATTTTTTATCTCCTTAAAAAGGCAGCATGCCTCTGCTTAATCCGCGCAAGCCGCCTTTATTCATCTTCTTCATCATTTTCATTATCTGAGTATAATTTTTCAGAAGTTTGTTAATATCCTGTATGCTTGTACCGCTGCCTTTGGCTATCCTTTTTCTGCGGTTCCCATTTATTATAGTATGCTGCCGCCTTTCCTGCGGTGTCATTGAGTTAATTATGGCTTCGATTCTGACAAATTCTTTTTCATCTACTTCAAGATTTTTAAATTGTTTGTTTTTGCTAAAACCGGGAATCATACCCAGTAAATCTTTTAATGAGCCCATCTTTCGTATCTGAACCATCTGATCCCGGAAATCATCTAATGTAAACTCACTTTTTCTTATCTTTTTTTCAAGTTCAACAGCCTTTTTTTCATCAACCATAGACTGGGCCTTTTCAATAATAGTAAGGACATCTCCCATCCCCAGTATTTTTGAGGACATCCTGTCTGGATGAAAAGGTTCCAGTTCACTAAGCTTTTCGCCGACACCAATAAATTTAATTGGTTTATTGGTTATTGATTTGATAGAAATTGCTGCACCGCCACGTGCATCACCATCCATTTTGGTGAGAATAATACCACCAAGATTCAGGGTATTGTCAAATGATTGCGCTATATTTACAGCATCCTGCCCTGTCATGGCATCAGCAATAAGAAGGATATCAGACGGCTTAACTGCATCCTTGATATTACAAAGTTCCGTCATCAAATTTTCATCAATATGCAGGCGCCCGGCAGTATCAAGTAGAAGAATATCGCATCCCTCTTGCTGTGCCGCAATTCTGGCTTTACTGCATATCTGTACCGGATCCATTTCCACAGTGGAAGAATAAACAGGAATAGACAACTGTTCGCCAAGTTTTTTGAGCTGATCGATAGCAGCAGGGCGATAAACATCTGCCGGTACAAGGTAGGGCTTTTTGCCTTTTTTTCTTAAAAAGACGGCGAGTTTCCCTGCTGTGGTTGTCTTTCCGGCCCCTTGCAGACCAACCAGCATAATAGATGCAGGTTTTGAACCCGAAAGATTTAACTCTTCGTGCCGGGTTCCCATAATTTCCGTCAATTCATCATTGACTATTTTGACAACCTGCTGGCCGGGCGTAAGGCTGGCCATAACTTCTTGTCCTAAAGCTCTTTCCTTAATATCGGCAATAAGCTTTTTTACAACTTTATAATGGACATCAGCCTCAAGAAGAGCTATGCGAACTTCTTTTAGACCCTCCTCTATATTTTTTTCAGTTAATTTGCCGTGCCCTTTTAGCTTTTTAAATACTAAATCGAGCTTGTCGGTCAGATTGTCAAACATATTACACC
>JAYEFW010000425.1:0-1562 GCA_034658795.1 Thermodesulfobacteriota bacterium | reverse complement strand
TCGGAGATGAAAACAGGGCGCTGGAGATATCTGAAAGGTTGCTTGAAGAAGATATTTTTGTTTTACCTGCACGGTATCCAACTGTGCCGCTTCACAAAGCCATGTTGAGAATCGGCATGACTGCCCTTCATACTAAGGAAGATGTCAGAAAGTTAGTCAGCGCTTTAATAGAGTGTAACACTTTGGCTTTTTGAAAAAAATTCTCTCTGCTTTCTCTGCGACTTTGCGGTGAATAATTAGAAGAAAATCATTGGTTGTGCTTACAGAGCGTACAACCGAATGGGTTATGGTTTGAAAGAACTGAATTGTTACAAAAATTGAAAAAGCAGAGAGATAAAATTTTTGTTGTTGGCACTGATACCGGAGTAGGAAAAACGGTTTTATCTCTTTTGCTGATGCAGTTTTTCTATGCAAATGGTTGCATACCTTTTTATATAAAGCCGATTCAAACAGGATGCAGCGATCCTTATGATAAAGACAGCGATGCAAGATTCATTTATAAGCATGTAAGCCAGTTGACTAAAAAAGATCCTGCTGATTCAATAGTCTATTGTTTCAGGGAGCCTAAAGCTCCTTATTTTGCTTCCCGCAATGAGGGAAAAACTATTGAGTTAAAGGCAATACAGAATGCTTTGGATAAAAAGAGTCGGATTTATTCTCCTGTTATATTAGAGGCTGCCGGCGGGCTTCTTGTACCGGTCAACGAAAATAAATTAATGATAGATCTTATCAAGATGACAGGGGCAAAGCCAATTATTGCCGCCCGTGCCGGATTGGGCACGATCAACCATACTCTTCTTACAATAGAGGCTTTGTATAAAAGGCATATTAAACCGCTCGGAATAGTTTTTATAGATGCCGGAGAAAAGCCTGCACCACAGGATATGATAAGCGAAAATATTGAGGCGGTTGAAAGTTATTCCAGCATAAAAGTTGCCGGAGTAATCAGCAGAATCAAGGATTTTTCAAACCCTGAAAAACAATGCTATCAGCCGATAGAAGGAATATGCAGTTCACATGTGTCTGGGGTCGGTAACTTTTTATCAGGGCTTTCGGTTTCATAGGATTTCGCTTTATCCCAACGATTCGGATTTATCTCGGCACGAGGATGGCATTAGGCTATAATTTTTCCATAGTTTATAGTTAAGTTCCGGCCTCAACTCACGCCTTGCGTCAAGTGTGTAGTCCTGGCACCAATATTTTCCCGCTCTGCACCAACGTTCCCCTATGCGCTTAGGAACGTGGACGAAATAACTTCCCCAACTATAAATCACAGCTTCAGGCCGCCTTGTCCGGTCTCAAAGCACAAAAATATTGAAATAGCTTGCTATTCCTTCAACTTTTGTGATCTGAGATCGAACAAATTCGACCCAAATCTGTGCGCCTACTTGAGGAAGTTAATTCGTCCACGTTCCTTATTGAAGAAGGGGTTAGCGGTCCACGAAAATAAAGCATTGACTTTCGGTCTATATTTAGTATTTAATTAAGATTGGAGGTAATAAAAATGAATATTACAAGTGACATAAAGTCTGTTACATATCTTAAATCAAAAGCAGCCGATC
>JAYEFW010000424.1:3119-7182 GCA_034658795.1 Thermodesulfobacteriota bacterium | reverse complement strand
GTGGCTGTGAAAAGCGTTGCATTCAGTTTAGGATTGATTGGCCTCGACTGACCGCCTTGCTCAGTCTGACGATGGAGTGATGTTCAACTTTCGAGTAACCGTTGTTCCGCTTACTTTTAATTTCTGCACGCCCAATTACTGAAGAACAATCGGGCTTGCCTCTGGATCAAAAGGGTTTTTCCGGACCGCCAGGGAAAAAAGGTATGGATACTGATTTTTTAGGTGACTCATATAAACAAGCCACTGCTCAACCAGTTTTTTATAGGCGCGGTTCATGTCGCCTGCAAGGTGGTTGCGGTCGGATTCCGGCAAGTTATTCATGCCATCCCGGCAACTCAACTCATCGGTCAGATGGAACAAAGCGAGCAAGGCTTCGCTGAACTCTTCCTGCTCAATCAGCACAGAGTTCTCCAAAAGACTGATAAGAAATCCTCTTTTGATGTTTAGAAAAGTGAGCAGGGTTTCCAGGTCAATCAGCCGCATATCAATCCGCAAGTCATGTTTCTTTACTATTTTTTGCGCAACTGAAAAGCGGTCTTTCGTCCAATCCGGCCTGATAAGGAGATCCTCCCTTATCTCGTCAATGGCCTGGTCGTAGTCCGAAAAAAGGCTCAATAGTTTACACCCCACCTCGCTGAAAAAAACGCCGAGGAGCATGTTGACTTTCCGCATTCTGCTTTGCGTTTCTCGCCTCAGCAGTATCATTTCCGTAATGTTCGCAATCACGCCGAGAAATGTCCCCACGCCCACGACGATCAATAATATGGCGAAGATGCGGCTGGCCTCTTTTGTCGGGTGAATATCACCATACCCCACTGTCGACATGGTAACGATGTTATAATAAAAGGCCTCAAAAAACGAGAGGTCCTCCAGAACCATGAAACCAACCGTGCCGGCTGTCATCACTACCAGAAAAAGGGCTAAAGATATCTTCAATCTGCGCCGTACCGTCTGCACAATTATTTCCCCGAGCTGCTCAGTTTATGCATAATCCTAAATCCCTAAATTATATTTCTTGAATATTAAATAATACACCACCGGCACAATAATCAACGTAAATGTTGTTGAAGCAAAAAGTCCGGAGATCAATGCCCAGGCCAGACCGGAATATTTCTGTGCTCTCCAATTATGCCTTGCGCCATCTTTGCTGCTTGTGGTAGTCTTTTTGGGAAAAAATTTTAAGGAAAAACCATGAGCACATCCAAAAACATATACTACATTTCGGACGGTACCGGCATTGTGGCCAATAACCTCGGCAAGGCCCTTATCTGCCAGTTTCCCGAAATCAATTTCAATGAGGAAAAATTTCCTTTCATCACGACGGTGGCAAAGGCCAAAAAAATTATGAACTATATCCTGAAACGTTCCGCCGGACACAGGCCGATCATTTTCAGCACCATCATAAATGCGGGAACCATCGCTGTCTTCAATGTCCCTGAAGTGGAATTCTTCGACGCTTATGCCTTTTTTCTGGAAAGACTGGAAAACTGCCTCGATGCCAAGGCACTGAGGGTTCCAGGGGCCAGCCGCAAGGTAACCGATATGGACATAGACCGGCGGATGGAGGCAATTCACTACTGCCTGAAACACGACGATGGTACCAAAACCTCGGAGTATGACATAGCAGACGTCATTATTCTCGGAGTTTCCAGGGCCGGAAAAACGCCTATATCAGTCTACATGGCTTCCCAGATGGGCTTGAAAACAGCCAATTTCCCCCTTACCCATAGGTTCCTTTCCAAATACTATCTGCCGGATGGCATACTCCGCAACTTAAAACGCTCAGCAGGCCTCACCACTAGCCCGGAGTTTCTGCACAACGTTCGGAAAAAGCGCTATCCAAACAGTAACTATGCCAGGCTTGCCACCTGCAGGAATGAAATTAAGCGGGCCGAACAGATATTCCAGAAATATCATATTCCAGTCATCTCTTCGGCCGGAAAATCCATCGAAGAAATGGCTACTCAGGTCACGCAGGAATTAAACCTGTCCTAATGGCTCGGTAAAAAATAAATTACTTATCACAAAAGGGAGAAAGTTCTCTCAGGCGGGCTATAATAGGCGGAAGCTTTTCAATTATATAATCTATCTCCTCTTCGGTATTATATTTGCTCAGGCTGAAACGAATAGAGCCATGAGCAGCAGTAAAGGGCACACCCATTGCACGTAAAACATGCGAAGGTTCCAGTGAACCTGATGTGCATGCCGACCCCGATGAAGCACAAATGCCAAATTCATCCATCATCAAAAGGATAGCCTCGCCTTCAATAAATTCAAAGCTTATGCTTGTAGTATTCGGAAGACGATTCTCTTTGTCTCCGTTTACCATTGAATTCGGTACGCGTTTTAAAATTCCATTTTCAAGCTTATCTCTTAAAAGCTTTAGCCTGCCGCTTTCCACCTCTAAATTATCAGCCGCCAACTCACCGGCCATTCCAAGTCCTATAATGGAAGCAACATTTTCCGTACCTCCCCTTCGGCCCTTTTCCTGATGCCCCCCTATTAAAAAAGGAAAAAATCTGGTTCCCTTGCGTATGTATAGAGCGCCTACGCCTTTAGGCGCATGAATCTTGTGACCCGAAATCGAAAGCATGTCCACATTTACCTTACTTACATCAACAGGAATCTTTCCAACCGCCTGGACGGCATCTGTATGAAAAATAATCCCCCTTTCCTTTATAACTGCAACGATTTCTTCTATCGGAAAAATAACTCCTGTCTCATTGTTTGCCCACATAATACTGACAACAGCCGTATCTTCACTGAGATTTTTATAAAGAAAATCAATATCCAGATTTCCCTTTCTGTCAACCGGAACAAATGTCACACGATAACCCATCTTTGAAAGATATTCGTACAAATTTTTAATGGCAGGGTGCTCGACCCGTGTGGTTATGATATGCTTCTTATCAGGGCTCGATAATATTGCTGCCTTTATTGCGGTATTGTCACCTTCAGTACCGCAACCGGTAAATACGATTTCCTCAGGTGCGGCCCTCAAAAGAGCCGCCAGTTTTGCACGTGCTTCCTTTAATTTGTAACTTACATTTCCGCCAAAGGAGTGTATGCTTGAAGGATTTCCGTAGCTTTCAGTAAAGTATGGGAGCATCTCTTGAAGAACTTCAGGAGCAACTTGTGTAGTGGCATTGTTGTCAACATAAATAATTTTCATTGCTGGACCTCCTCAACTACAAGCTCGGAAGAAACAAGTTCTCGAAGTTTTGTCTCTACATAATGCTTAAGCGTTACCTGCGATTTGCTGCATGACGCACACATGCCGCTCAATCTCACAAAAACCGTATTTCCATCCACATCGATAAGCTCGATATCACCACCATCCTTTTTCAAAGCGGGCTTGATTTCAAGCTCAAAAGTCTCTTCAATCAGCTTGATTTTTTTAATATTGGTCAACTGTGCCGGTTTTTTCTTCACAGGATGTTCTCTGCCAAGTATCGAGTCTATTATTTCCTGAATTTTTTCGTGGCAATTGCCGCACCCTCCGCCTGCTTTGATATAATCAGTGACATCCTCAATCGTTGAAAGATTGTTCTCCCTGACAGCACGTTCTATTTCCAGATCGGTTACACCAAAACACTCGCATACAATTTCACCCTCAATCCTTTTATCTTCCTCGCCGAGGTAATTGGCAATCGCTTTTTCAAGTGCATCTCTGCCCAAAACCGAACAATGCATTTTTTCTTTTGGAAGACCTCCGAGAAAATTGGCAATATCTTCATTTGTAACCTTTTTAGCTTCTTCCAGTGTAAGACCTTTTATTATTTCGGTTAAAGCCGATGAAGATGCAATTGCGCTGGCACAGCCAAAAGTCTGGAATTTTGCATCCTTGATTTTTTTGTTTTCATCAAGCTTAAAAAAAGTTTCAGGGCGTCACCACGCGCCATGGAACCAACTTCCCCCATACCATCAGGATCTTCAATGATGCCAACGTTTCGTGGGTTAAGGAAATGATCTTTTACTTCATCAGTATATTCCCACATGGAAATCCTCCTGTATTATAAAAGAATTGTCGGAAAATTCGAAAAATGCATTACCTGCCTATCTA
>JAYEFW010000424.1:1878-3019 GCA_034658795.1 Thermodesulfobacteriota bacterium | reverse complement strand
CTATCTACAATAATAATTATGTATTTGCAAAAAAAATTGATAAATGAATTTGTTAAACTGAATACAATTTACAAGATTTCCGGTTTTTGCTTCTTGACACCGGCACCATATTATGCCATTTTATAAAAGATATTTTCAAATTATAGTTTGGCAATTAATCTGGCAGTAAAATAGTAAAATTCAATTAAAAATTTGGGAGGTTTAATATGGCAGTTTATGTTTACGGGCACAAAAATCCTGATAGTGATTCTGTGTGTGCCGCTATTGCTCTTGCTGATCTGAAAAGCAAGATCGGCGTTGAGGCTGTACCCGTTGTACAGGGCGACTTGAATCCTGAATCCAACTTTATTCTGGAAAAATTCGGAGTCAGCGCACCCGAAATCATAACCAGCGGCGCCGGCAAGCAGGTTATCCTGGTTGATCATTCTGATCTTGCACAGAGTCTGGATGACTTAAAAGATGCTGAGATTCTGGGCATTGTTGACCATCACAAACTCGGCGATGTAACTACTTCAAATCCCCTGGAATGCTGGATTTGGCCTGTTGGCTGCACATGCACCGTGCTAAAAGCAATGTATGATTTCTTCGGAGTTGAAATTCCCAAGAACATAGCCGGCATTATGCTGTGCGCTATCCTGAGCGATACAGTCATTTTCAAGTCAGCTACCTGCACAGACCAGGACAAGGAAGCTTCTGATGCTCTGGCCAAGATCGCCGGCGAATCAGATTTGGCTGCTCTGGGCATGGAAATGTTCAAGGTTAAGTCAGCGGTTGAAGGCACACCCGCAAGAGAACTTGTATTGCGAGATTACAAAGACTTTGATATGAACGGCAACAAGGTAGGAATCGGCCAGCTTGAAGTCGTTGACCTGGCCATTCTGGATAGTGTCAAACCAGCCATTGCTGATGATATCAAGGCTCTTAAAACAGAAGGCGGCAGACATTCTGTATTTCTTCTATTGACCGACATCATGAAAGAAGGCTCTGAAATGCTTATTGCATCTGATGATGAGTCTGTTGTCCAAAAGGCTTTTGGAATCGCTCCAGAGGGTGGAAAAGTCTGGCTGGATGGCGTTATGAGCCGCAAAAAACAGGTTGTTCCAAATTTCGAAAAAGCCTTTGCAGGCTAGTATTTATTATT
>JAYEFW010000424.1:0-1778 GCA_034658795.1 Thermodesulfobacteriota bacterium | reverse complement strand
GGCAAAACCATAATTGAGGCTCTTATAAAAGGACCGTTTGAAGGGCTTATGCGAACAATACCTGTGGGCACAACTCTCAACGCTTTCTATGTCACACAAGATGGAACCGCTTATATAGACTTAACAGAAGAGGTTAAAGAGCGTCATCCCGGTGGAATTAAAACGGAACTTATTACAATATATTCGATAGTTAATTCATTAACTCTAAATATTTCCGGAATCGATGCCGTAAAAATACTGATCGGGGGACACGAATCTATGACTCTTGCAGGCCATATTGATTTGCGTTTCCCCATTAAAGCCAACATGCTATTGATAAGATGATGAAAAAAAGCAGTATTAACAGAATAAGAAATATTGGCATTATAGCACACATTGATGCCGGAAAAACAACCGTTACAGAGCGGGTACTTTATTATACCGGCCGATCACACAAAATAGGCGAAGTCCATAACGGTGAAGCTGTAATGGACTGGATGCCCGATGAACAGGAAAGAGGCATCACCATTACTTCTGCCGTTACCACCTGTCTTTGGAAGGATTGCGAAATTCATATCATAGATACTCCCGGGCATGTTGATTTTACAATCGAAGTAGAACGTTCTCTGAGAGTACTTGACGGCGCCATAGGTATTTTCTGTGCCGTCGGAGGCGTGGAGCCGCAATCGGAAACAGTCTGGAGACAGGCTGACAAATATTTTGTCCCCAAAATAGCTCTTATCAACAAGCTGGACAGAATCGGAGCTGATTTTTTCGGCACAATAAATATGATGAAAGAAAAGCTGAATGCAAATCCTCTTATTATGCAACTGCCGGTAGGAATTGAAGAAAACTTTGCAGGCATAATTGACCTTATTACAATGAAACAGACCATCTGGAACGATGATACACTTGGAGCAACATACAAAACTGAAGATATATCCGGTGATTATCTTGATAGGGCAAATGAATATCGCGAAAAGCTTATTGAAACAATAGCCGAAGTCGATGACGAAATAATGGATGCCTATCTTTCCGAATCTCCAATCACCAATGAAAGCCTTCTTAATGCTATACGAAAGGCTACTATTAATTTAAATCTGGTTCCTGTATTATGCGGAAGCGCCCTGAAAAATAAAGGAATTCAGCCGCTCCTTGATGCAATTGTCGGTTTCCTTCCCAGCCCTGTGGACATTCCTCCTATTAAAGGATCGCATCCCGATACAGGCAAACCGATTGAATGCCCGGCAAAAGATACTGAGCCGCTGGCAGCGCTGATATTCAAGGTCTCAATGATCGAAGGGAGAAAACTCTCCTATGTCAGAATATACAGTGGAAAAATGGAAGCCGGTCACGATGTTTACAATCCTTTTCGCAACAAAAAAGAGAAACTTTCCCGCATTCTGAGAATGCATGCCAATAAAAAGGAACGTGTAGAAAAGGCTGGTGCAGGCAGTATTGTTGGGGTCATAGGATTA
The DNA here is from genome assembly GCA_034658795.1 of Thermodesulfobacteriota bacterium. Taxonomy (GTDB): domain Bacteria; phylum Desulfobacterota; class Desulfobacteria; order Desulfobacterales; family ETH-SRB1; genus B13-G4. The sequence continues at coordinate 321 of JAYEFW010000424.1, read as the reverse complement.
AAAGAATCTTCAACAGGCGAAACGCTCTGCAACATAGATCATCCTGTATTGCTTGAAAAAATGGAATTTTATGAACCCGTAATATCTGTCGCCATAGAGCCCAAAACCCATGCCGACCAGGAAAAATTGGACCAGGTTCTTAATAAATTTCTGGCGGAAGATCCAACTTTGAGGCTTCGTGAAGACGAAGATACAGGGCAAAAAATTCTTTCCGGCATGGGAGAACTTCACATGGAAGTCATAATCAGCCGGATGCAGCGCGAATTTCACACAAGCGTTAATGTAGGGAAGCCACAGGTTGTATACAGAGAAACCATAGCC
>JAYEFW010000423.1:0-1575 GCA_034658795.1 Thermodesulfobacteriota bacterium | reverse complement strand
AAACTAAAGGGAAAATGCGGAAAATGCGAATTTAAAAAGGTTTGCGGCGGCTGCAGGGCAAGAGCTTACGAAGCAACCGGCGATTTTCTGGCAGAAGAACCTCTTTGCAGTTATCAGCCGACTTTGAGGAAAGCCGAATGAAAATACATTCCTTAATGATTCTCAATCCTATCACAATAACGGGAAATGCCTCCGTAAGCGAGGCTATTGAGCTGATGAAAATCAACTCAATCCGGCATCTGCCCGTGGTCTCAGAGAAAAACTTGCTTGCAGGCCTGGTTACGCTTGCAGATTTGAAACAAGGACTTATACCCTCAATGGTCGCAGGCGTCACGCTCTCGGACTTGATTATAAAAAATCCTATTGCAGTTGATCCTGATGATGATATCGAAATTGCAGCCCAGCTCATATACAGGCACAAAATTGGCGGAATGCCGGTTGTGAAAAACGGCAAACTGGTGGGCATAATAACCGGAACCGATATCCTGAGAGCCTTTATTGAGATGATGGGAATGCTTACCGCAAGCTCGCGTATTGATGTAATGATAGGAGAAAAACCCGGAGAATTCAAAAAAGCTCTGCGCATTGTAAATGATAATGGAGGAGATATAATTAATGTAGGCATGACAGCTCAACTCGCAAACAAAAGAACATATTACTTCCGGCTCTCTGTCTGCAAAACCGATATTATAAAAAAAGCGCTTGAAAAGGAAGGGTTTGAGGTACTTGATGCAACGGACTAGAAGGCTTAAATAGAAAAAAGTCTTCCTAAAGAAATTATCAGCTTCTCTGTTTGTTCTTCCTGATCTATTCCCGAAATTGTCTTTGTAGCAATTGAAAACCCGGTTTCAGGCTCGGACGAGAATAACCTGGTTTGCATTAAACGCTGCAATGACCTATCCAGTTTTTTTATATTATCGCCATCATATTCAAGATGTAACAATCTGCAAAGCTCAAATCTGGAAGTAATAAGAGTCATTCTATTCTGCTTTTCTCTAAGATCATCTAATACAAAGATAAGTTTGCGGTCGAATTGATCTAAATTTTTAATAAGTTCCGCAAAGAGAGTTCCTTCGGCCATCAAGATTAACCTTTTTATAGGCTCAAAGATGAATGCTCCGCCAGACCTGAAATACAGTCCTGAATATCTAGAAAGCAGAAACGATAAGCCTCATAATTTAACCCATAAGGATCTGCGACACCTCGATTTTTAGAACCAAAGCGAGCAAAACGCCTGATTAAAAAAACTTTGCCTTCAGCTTCCGGGAAGGCATCCAAAAGATTCTTTGCATGGAATTTTTCCATTACCAGTATGAGATCGCTTCTATCCAAAATATCTTCTTTAACAGATTTTGCAATGTGGCTGGACAGATCAACATCATATTCTGCCGCAACTTTCTGAGCCAGGCCGGTGGCACCATTGCCGGTAAGCGCAAGCAATCCCGCTGAATCAGCAACAATATCATCAAGTCTCTTTTTTTGTACAAGCTTTTTTAGCAAGCCTTCAGCAAATGGACTTCTACATATATTACCTGTACACACGAATAGAATATGTTTTATCCGGTCTGACATTAT
>JAYEFW010000422.1:0-7231 GCA_034658795.1 Thermodesulfobacteriota bacterium | reverse complement strand
CGGAATTTATCCAAAAAAAGGCCGTACCCGGAGATATTATAACGTTGCGTCTAAGTTTTGAAATCCCGGCAGGATTTAAACTTTCTGATAACCCGGAAATTAAAGGTTTAAAAGATTTTGACATCCTAAAAAAAAGTAATCGGGCAAATGGGATTGAGATTGAGATTGATTTGTTTGTGGATTCCATGGAAGATATTAACCTGCCCGGCCTTGAAATTTATGTATATGATCAAGATGGCAAGCAAAAGACTCTGAAGAGCAATCCGGCTGTTTTGGCGGTGGAGCCTTTAATCAAGGTTAAGCCAACGGAAAATCATTTGCGGCCGATCAAAGGGCTTATATCCACAGAGTATGGAATCAAGCGGATTCTTTTGCTGGTTCTGGCCGCGGTTTTGATTATACTTGTGATTATTGCAATCTATTTTATTTTTAAATACCACCAACGCCGAAAGTTATGCCCTGAAGTTTTGGTTCTGCCACCTTATCTGAAAGCATTAAACCGGATTGATGAGCTGGTGGCACCTGGAATTCCTGATGGCAGGGAAGGGAAAGCGTTTTGTTTTATTTTGTCGGAAATTTTACGTGAATATATTGGGGCGATCAGAAATTTTAATGCGCTTGAAATGACTACCCATGAAATAGCTGGAATAGTCAAAGATAAGAACGATATTCAACTGCTCAATCTTCTGAAAAGGATTGATCTGGTAAAATTTGCAGATGCTTTTATGAGCAAAACAGCTTTTGAGGAACAGGTCTCTTTGTCCCTGGAATATATCAACCGGACAAAACCGATAGGGTGATTATTGAATCTCTGATCGAACTTAAGGAACGGGGAACGAAATATGAATCAAAGCTTTGAAAACATGCAGAATTTGATACTTACTTTATTTGGCTACCAAAGTAATGTAATGGTACGTTGACTCAATTACCTATAACATTTCAAACTTGATATAATTGTAATAAGTTATGAAGCATAATTCTGAGATTAACAAATTTATCCAGGAAAACAGCTCGTTATTCTGGTGGATAAAGCCTGAAGAAAAGATGAATATCAGCATCAATGCTCTTGTCGAAGCTGTATTGAATTATGGAAATGAAAAAAGCGTAAAAAAGTTTTTCGATTTAGTCGGGATTAAAACAGTGGCAGACATATTTTATCGACAAATATCCGGCAAGCGGTCGAACTATCATCAGCGAACAAAACATTTCTTTCAAATATATTTTAAAAGACATGCGCAGTGAAATTTTAACAGAGGAACAACTGGGGCTTTTGCCGTTAATCAGGTCATTTTCAAACGACTATTACCTGGTTGGCGGCACGGCTATTGCTTTGCATATTGGGCACCGTAGATCAATTGACTTTGATTTATTCACAACCAGGGATATTAAACGCAAAAGCATTAGAAATTTGATTGAGAAAAGTGGGTTTGCGGTGGATAATCTTTTATATGAAGCCTTTGATCAAATGCATCTTATTGTAAATTCTGTCAAAATAACATTCTTTAATTTTCCTTATGAAATCATTCATCCGATGGATTTTGATGGGATAATAAAAATTCCCACATTGTTGGATCTGGCTGCAATGAAAACCTATGCGCTAGGGGGACGCGCTAAATGGAAGGATTATGTCGATTTATATTTCATTTTAAAAGATCATCTTAGTTTAAAAGAATTATCAGCCAGGGCTACCGACATTTTTGGCGCATATTTCAATGAAAAATTATTTCGTGAGCAACTTTGTTTTTTTGATGATATTGATTACAGTGAAAAAGTTGAATATATAGGCGATGAGATTAATGAGGAAGAAATCAGGAATGTTTTAGTTGATATTGCAACCACACAATTTACTTGACCGACAGGCAAATATTAGATCTGTTTGCCTCAGTGAAGCCATTATTTCTGATTTTGAGGAATTATAGACTTTTAGATAAACAATTTCACTGTGTTATCAGTCGTCGACGTATAACTAATAAGCCTTCCTCCTTCTATCCTTGTGAAATTATTCATCCGAAAGTCTATAGCCGAAAAACAGGTCTCTTTGTCGCTGGAATATATCAACCGGACAAAACCAAAGGAAGTATAAAATGTACAGGTTCGCATATCCCTATCTCCTGTTTCTGCTGATTTTGATTGTCGGCGGCGGCCTGCTGGCATACCGGCAAAAGCCTGAGGCCATAACTTTTTCCGGCGCTTCGGATCTAAGCCATCTAATTGGCAGGGGATCATTTTGGCTGTTCAAAATACCACTATTTTTAAGGGTAATCGTTTTGATTCTACTGGTTATTGCTGCCGCGCGACCCCAGAAGTATAATATCTCTTCTGAAGTAAACACATCCGGGGTTGATATACTCCTTTGTCTTGATACTTCAGGCTCCATGCGGGCCCTTGATTTTTTTATAGATCAAGAGCGAGTTAACCGGCTTGAGGCTGTTAAGCATGTTGTGCATGATTTTATCAGCAAGCGCGAGCATGACCGGATCGGGCTGATTGTTTTTGGTGAAAAAGCCTTTACCCAATGCCCTTTGACCATGGACAAGGGACTGCTTCTCAATTTGGTGGACAGCATGAAAATCGGTATGGCCGGAGACAGCACTGCTATCGGCCTGGCAGTTGCGCTGGGAGCCAAAAGATTAAAAAATATCAAGGCTGAATCGAAGATTTTGATTCTTCTGACAGATGGTCGAAATAATGCCGGCGGGATCGATCCGGTGCAGGCGGCTGAAGCGGCAGCCGCAATCAATGCCAAAATATATACCATTGGTGTGGGAGGATTTGGACCCGCGCCCTTTATGGTTGAGACGATATTTGGTAAACAGATTCAAAAAGTAAATGTGGATCTGGATGAAGAAACATTAAAACAGATTGCGGAAACAGGTACAGGACAGTATTTCCGCGCATCTGACAGTAAAAAGCTGCAAGAAATTTACGACTTGATTGATAGGCTGGAGACAATTGAAATTAAGGTAAAACAGTTTTTTAACTTTGAAGAATTATATAAATATTTTTTAATTCCGGCTCTATTGTTTCTTATCGTAGAAATTCTTATGAAGAGTTTAATCATCAGGAGGCTACCGTGAAGTTTGAATCTAACTGGGCCTTTTATCTTTTGTTTATTCTTCCGGTGATAATATTTTTGATTCTATTTGAGTACCGTAAAAAAAGAGCCGGACTGAAGCTTTTTGCTGATCCTGATCTCTTGCCGGTTCTGACCAGGCCGATCAAGAGAGGAATAATTTTTTTAAAAGGATTATTTCTCGTGATTGCGGTTTTTTTTATAATTCTGGCCTGCGCCGGGCCAAGGTGGGGCTTTCATCTACAGGAGGTGCAGCGCAGGGGCGTAGATATTGTTTTTTTACTCGATGTATCTGCCAGTATGCTGGCTGAGGATGTAAAACCGGACCGGCTTGAAAGGGCCAAACGTGAGATTACGGATTTTTTGAAGATAGCTGCAGGTGATCGGATTGGGCTGGTTCTTTTTGCAGGGGATGCTTTTGTTCAGTGCCCTTTAACTCTTGATTATGATGCTATTGCCATGTTTTTAGGGAGTGTCGGCGTAGACACTCTGCCGGTTCAGGGAACTGACATGGGCCAAGGGATCAAAACCGCGCTGAACGCGTTTGATTTTAAATCGGCAATTGACAAGGTAATCGTAATGATCACCGACGGAGAAGATAACGAGGGCCGGGGTCTGCAACAAGCCGACAAGGCAATGGATAAAGGTGTTAAAATCTTTGTTTACGGGATCGGAGAGCCTTCCGGCGCTCCGATCCCGGATGAAACCGGCGGTTTTAAAAAGGATAAAATCGGCAACCTGATCCTGTCAAAACTCAATGAAAAAGATTTACGCCGCATAGCAAAAGCTACGGATGGGCGCTATGTGCGATCAGTAACCGGTGATCTTGATCTGGACAGACTCTATTTTGAAGGGATAAAAATAAAAACAGAGGCAAAAGAGCTGGAAAGTGGAAAGATCAAGATTTTTGAAGAACGTTTTTATATCTTTATCTGGATTGCTTTTCTTTTTCTTGTCATGGAAGGCTTGATCGGCCTTAAGCCGGGTCACGCCAAATTATTTTCGATTATGGTTGTGCTTATTATTTGTCACGGAAACAGCGTTTGGGCGAATGAAAATCCTGAAAAACTTTACCAGCAAGGGCATTATCAGAAAGCGGAACAGGCTTTTATCAAAAAAGATATGGATCACCCCAAAGATGTTCGTAACAGGTATAATCGTGGTTGCGCCTCTTTCCAAAATGCAAATTATGAAGGCGCGTCCGCTGCATTCCGCAGCGCCTTGAAAAGAACCGATGACAAGCAGATATCATTCAGCTCTGCATATAATCTTGGCAATTCTCTCTTTAAACAAGGTGATTTCCAGGGTGCGGCCCAGGCCTTCAAACAGGCAATAAAAATAAATCCCGGCGATGAGGACTCAAAATATAATTACGGGCTGGCTTTAAAAACCATTGAAGAAAACCAAAAGAAAGAAAAAGAAAAGCAGCAGAAAAACCAGGAGCAGGATCAGAATCAGGAACAGGAGCAGGAACAGAATAAAGCCCAGGACAAGAAGAATAAAAATGACAAGAAAAAAGATGACCCCCATAAGCAACAGAACAAAAATCAGGACAATCAAAAACAAGATAGCGGTCAGAATGATCAATCCCGAAACAAACAGGAGCAGGGAGAATCTGCTGAACAAACCGAAAAGAGCAGCCAGCCAGAGCAGAATGCAGGGACATCAGAGGAATACCAGTCTGGTGCTATGAGCAAAAATGAGGCTGAAGCATTTCTTGATAATATTGGCGAAGATCCTGCAGCAATCAATCGTTTACGATTCCACGGGAAAAAGCAGAAGACGGCATCAGGTAAGGATTGGTAGTGGGTTATTTTTTGACAGGATTAACATGATGAACTGGATTAATTTAATCTTGTAAATCAAAACACACATTCCTTAATCCACCCTACTTAAATTTTGCTTGATTGTAGAATTACCATATAGCCAAAATGGCTGAAAGTGTCCCGCTTTTAGTTGGTAGCCCCCCTTGTTGTGAATGGTAATTGTGTGCTACGTTATGATAACGAGGCAGGCAAAGGTGATCACAAGCATATAGGTAAGGATGAAATTCCATACATTTTTACTACACCGAAAGCATTGCTTGAAGATTTCTGGAACGATGTGGACAAATGGAGGTTTTAACATGCGTACCGTAATATTGGGGATTTCTTCCCGTGAGAAAATCAACAAACGGGTACTTGGAGCTTTAGAAGGAAAACCGCAAGGAACATTCATAAGCTTCGAGTCGCCTAAGCTCCTTTTTAAGGTGCTCTCGGGCAATCGATGGGAGCTGCTCAAAGTTATGACAGACGCAGGGCCAATGTCAATGCGTGAAGCAGCGCGTCGTTTGGGCAGAGACGTAAAAGCGGTGCATCGTGATGTGCACATGCTTTTGAATGTTGGAATATTGCAAAAAACCGATAAAGGTCAAATCGAATTCCCCTTTGAAGCAGTGCATGTTGATTTCATGCTGAAAGCAGCTTGATATTTTTGGGCTAACAACAAAATCATTCATATCCAAAATGCTTCAATCGTTGCATAGTTCATTGAAAAAACTGTGAACTGTGAACCGACAACCGTGAACGGTAACCATATGAGTTTAAAAAAGATATTTTACATATTCTGCATATTTTTTTTGGCATTTTCAGCTAATGCGTCAGCGGATATCTCTATTGACCTGACACTTGACCGGTCATCAGTTGTATTGACTGACACTATTGTGATGAAAGTAACAGTCTCGGGAAAACAAAAAAGCAGTTTCCCTGAAATTGAAGGGCTGGCGTCCTTTAATGTAATTAATGGCGGCACCGCAAGCAGGGTTGAATTTGTAAATGGCAGCATGAATTCCGAGGTTGAATATATATTTTATCTTACCCCGTTAAAGCCTGGCAAGTTTGTTGTGGGTCCGGCTCAGGTCAGAATAAAAAACAAGGTCCATTCCAGCAACAGCGTTAAGCTGACGGTTTCCAAAGCAAGAAATAATCAAGCCGGCAATGAAAGCATGCCCCTGTTTTTGGAAGCCCGAATTTCAAAAAATAACTTGTACCTCAACCAGAATACTCTTTACACCTTAAGGCTTTTTATGAGAGAGCAGGTTTCCAATGTATCCCTTGAAATGCCCGAGGTCCAAGGCCTTGTTTTTGAATCTCTTGCAGAACCGAAAAAGTACAGCACAAGCATCAATGAAAAGAGATATGAGGTTATTGAACTTAAATATATATTAATACCCAAAAAGCTGGGAGAATACAGCATTCCCGCGGCCGGTATGCGGATGACCATTTATAAAAGAAACAGGCGCGACGGTTTTTTTGATGATCCTTTTTTTAATATAAGGGATAGCAAACCGGTTTACCTTTCATCCAATGAGATTCAACTTGATGTTAAAAATCTTCCAATGCAGAATCGACCGGATAATTTCAGTGGTCTAGTTGGCTGGTTTGATGTAAAGGCAAATCTTGATCCTGTTGAGGTTAAGAATAGTGAATCCGCCACATTAACCATAATTGTTCAAGGCCGGGGGAATGTGCGACAAATACCGGACTTGAAACTTTCTGATATAAAAGGACTTAAAATATATCAGGACAAACCCCGGTTAAATATTAAAAAGAACGAATCTGCAATTTCAGGCGAAAAGATTATGAAATGGGCGATTGTGCCTGAAAAGAGCGGGGAATATATAATTCCCTCAATGGCACTGGCGTTTTTTGACCCTGAAAAGGGACTTTACCGGGAACTGAAAACCAAACCATTCAGTTTAAAATCAAATCAGGGAGCCGATGCCGGAAGCAGCGACTTAATTTCAATCTCCGGGGATAACCATGCCGGCCAGCTTAAAACAAAAAACAATAACAAACAAGAGATCACGCGAATAGGAAAGGATATTTTCCCTGTGCATACTTCAGTCGATCCGGTTAAGGGCTTAAGGCAGCAGGAATTTTTTAATAAAATATTTATTTTGCTCCTGCTGGCGCCCCCCTTTATTTTTTTGGTGTTGCTGGCCGGTCGAAAATTATTTAAAAATAATAATAAAAACATATTGAATATCAGGTCCAGGAATGCCGGCAAAAATTTTCTAAAAAAAGTTCAGGGTCGAAATCTATTGCCGGAAGAAATTCATACAGCGGTTCTTAATTATCTGAATACCAAATTTTTATTAAAAGGCGGTCTGTTAACGCC
>JAYEFW010000421.1:0-7233 GCA_034658795.1 Thermodesulfobacteriota bacterium | reverse complement strand
TGTTTGAAAACCATCCTCACAGGGAAGCCCTGCCTTTTAAGGCTGGGAGATTCACGACGCCGTCTTTATTGGCAGGGCCAAGCCATTTAAGCTGATAACCTCTTGAATTCACAAGAATTGCTTACTTATTCAATTTTTAATAAATTCGAAGCACGAAGCTCGAAATCCGAAACAAATACGAATGACCAAAATTCAAAATTTCAAACATGGTGAAGCGCCATAGATATTGCATAAGTGCTTGATATGTTTTGGTCATTTGATATTCGAAATTAGAGATTGTTTCGACCATTTTTATAAGATCAGGCGATATTCGTATTTCGGATTTTGAGGCGCCCACAAACTCTAAATATTAGCACTTTAGCACTGACTTTGACGTTTCCCTGTCTTTACTGGTTGACATATTTATTTGTAACAAGTAAGAATAATACCTGTAAGAATAAGCTTAATATGGAGGATAAAACATGCGTGTAACATCAAAAGGCCAGGTTACAATTCCAATTGAGATCAGGGAAAAAGCAGGTATCCTGCCGAATATGGATGTGGAATTTGAGATTATAAAGGATAAGGTGTTCTTGAAAAAGGCAAAAAAACAACCAAGGCGAGGCAAGGAGCTTATTAAGCAAATGCAAGGCAGAGGCGCGGTAAAAATGACCACAGATGAGATCATGGCGCTGACAAGGGAAGAATAGGCTATGGAAATTCTGGTTGACAGCAATGTGATTCTCGATGTTTTTACAAATGACGAGAAATGGTTTCAATGGTCGTCCCAAACCCTTTCCAGATATGCCGATGATCATATCCTGGTGGTTAATCCCATTATATATGCGGAAATATCTGTTCGATTCGATAACATCGAAGACCTTGAAGATGCATTGCCCCTTGAGTTTTTCAGCAAACGTCAGCTTCCATGGGAGGCCGCATTTCTTGCGGGCAAGTGTTTTTTGAGATATAGAAAAATGGGTGGCAAAAAGCGTTCGCCGCTGCCGGATTTCTATATTGGAGCGCATGCTGCCGTGGCACAGATAGAATTATTAACCAGAGATGTATCTCGTTATTGCACATATTTCCCAAAACTAAAGCTCATTTCCCCGGACAATGCATAGGTTGCAGATGGTTTTTTTACCACAGAGATCACGAAGAACACAGAGAGAATTTCTTTACCTCGTTCCCACGCTCCTGCGTGGGAATGCATACGGAACGGCTTGTACTTAGTGAATCACGGTCACCTCGTTCCCACGCAGGAGCGTGGGAACGAGAAGGGAAGGCGTGGGAATGCATAAAGTTTCCGGTCCGTTTGGGAAACGAGCCATAGATTGGAACCAGAAGCGGAGCCGGTGCATAAGCTGATAATCCTGAAAGGAGACTATTATATGGCTACAAAGATTGTAACATCACATGAGATGCAAAAACAGTTGCCGGAATTATTACTGTTAATTTCAAAAAGGTGATGATATCATTATTAAAAAAAATAACAAGCCTTTTGCAAAATTAACGGCGATTTCCAAGTTCGAGAAAAAGAGAATAGCGGGTCTGAATAAGGGTGAAATCTGGACAAGTGAAGATTTTGACAAGCCTTTGTCCGATGCATTCTGGTTAGGAGAAAAATGAAACTGTTGCTCGATACTCACGTTTTTATCTGGTGGTCAGGTGAACCAAACAAACTCTCAGAAAAAGTGCTCAATGCATGTGAAAACCGTGCCAATCGTTTAATCCTGAGCATTGTAAGTATATGGGAAATGCAAATCAAAATGCAGCTCGGAAAATTAAAACTAAAGCGCTCATTGAAAGAGTTAGGGATTGCAAATAAATAACCTTTACACTTTATTATTATAAGATCAAGATTTAAGCTGTGCACCATAAGCGAAATCGACGTTCATCTAAAAAATGGAAAGTTTATTTATTTTTGATCCCTTAGTTAAAAATCAGCAAGACGTTAACAGCTTGCTAATTTTACCTGTTTCGCCAAATCATATTTTTATGTTAGACAACTTGCCAATGCATCATAGTGACCCTTTTGACAGATTATTAATTTCTCAGGCTATTGAAGAAAAACTGCTTTTAGTCAGCAAAGATGAAAAATTCTCAGATTACGCAGTTAAACTTTTCTGGTAAAATTTGGACAGGACATATACGCCATAATTAGAAACAAGGCTGACAGACTAAAAAAAACAAAGATGTTTTAATTACGAATGGTTATCTGGGAAAGCATACGGAATAAGGATGGTATAAATGAAGGTAAATTCGTTAAGGATTCTTATTATAATTGCTTCAACATTTATTTTTTTCACTGCGAATCCCGCCCTGTCCTATGTCCCCGACGATCTCGACTTTGTTTCCATGGGCGCTGAAGCTGTTTCGGCTGCCCCTTCCGGCAGGATATACACTGTTCCGTCAATCAGTTACAAAATGGTCTATATCTCTCCCGGCACATTCATGATGGGGAGTCCTTCAGGTGAGCCGGAACGTGACAGCGATGAGCGGCAACACAAAGTTACTTTGACAAAAGGTTTTTACATGGGAGCAACAGAGGTTACCCAGCGGCAGTGGCTGGAAATTATGGGGAGCAACCCGTCGTATTTTAAATGGGATAATCGACCCGTGGAAAAGGTTTCTTGGAATGACTGTCAGGAATTTATAAGAAAACTGAACCTGCAGGAAGGCGGGAATAAATACCGCCTTCCCACCGAGGCTGAGTGGGAATATACATGCAGGGCCGGGACAACGATACCCTTTTCTACAGGTAGTTGCATTTCTACTGACCATGCAAACTATAATGGAAATTATCCAATGCCGGGTTGTTCCAAAGGGAGATATAGAAAAGAGACCATAGATGTGGCGAGTTTTTCGCCCAATGCATGGGGTTTGTACGACATGCATGGCAATGTCTGGGAATGGTGTCAGGATTGGTACGGGGATTATCCATCCGGCCATGTTACAGATCCTGAAGGGCCTTCGAGTGGCTCGTTCCGGGTGTATCGCGGCGGCAGCTGGCTCAACAACGTGGGGTACTGCCGGTCTGCTAATCGTCTCGACTTCGCCACGGGCGTCTGTTACGACAACATGGGCTTTCGCCTCGCCAGGACACCATAGATTTTGGTTTTTTTCTCGTTCCCACGCTCCAGCGTGGGAATGCATACAGGAATAATGGGAAGAAGCCGCTACAAAATTACCAACCCTAATTCACCTCATTTCATGACCTGCACAGTATTGCACTGGATTCCGGTTTTCACCCGCCCGGAAACAGTTACAATACTATTGGACTCTCTACGTTTTCTGATCCAGGATGGAATGAAACTCTACGCGTACATCATCCTTGAAAACCACCTGCATTTTATTGCGCAGAGCACGCAACTGGATAAGGATATTGCCCGTTTCAAATCTTATACAGCCAAAAAACTGCTTCATTATCTTGATAAAAACAGTGTAACAACTATTTTGGAACAACTGGCTTTTTATAAAAAAGCGCACAAAACAGATCGAGCTTACCAATTTTGGCAAGAAGGCGTACATCCGGAATTGATAACAAATGAAGAGATGATGAGGCAGAAGATTGAGTATATTCACCGAAATCCTGTAGAACGGGGGTATGTTGATAACCCGGAGCATTGGCGTTATTCCAGCGCAAGAAATTATTCAGGTATGGCAGGTTTGCTGGAGGTTTGTAAGCAATGGTGAAGCAGGTATGCATTCCCACGCAGGAGCGTGGGAACGAGAAACAAAACAGGCCGAAGCTGTTCCCCGAACAGGCTGTAGGACATTGCATAAGGAGGACAGAGCAATGAAGTTGAAAACCTTATATTTAGTCTGCGTGGTCATGATGTTTTCGGCGCAGGCATTCACCTTGCCAGCCATTGCCGAGGATTCAAAATGCGCTCTGGCAAAAAAGATCGAGGAAAAGGCGGCCTTAAAGTTTAAAAAAGATAAAAAAGAGGGTTTAAAACTGTTTATAAAGGCTCATGGTCTCTGTCCTGATGACGCAGGCCATAATTTTAACCTCGGTCTTGCCTTTTTTCGCTACGGAAATTTAAAAGAAGCGAAAGAATATCTCAAAAAGGCGGTAAGTAAAGATGGCAGCAACGGCGACTGGCTGAATCTTCTGGCATGGGTAATGCTGGAAACCGGTTCAGACAGAGAAAAGGCGCTCGAATATGCCGAAAAGGCGGTAGGGCTCAAATCGAATTCTCCGGCTGTATTTGACACACTTATCCGCGCATACATGGAAAACGGGAAGTTATATAATGCAATATTAACTGCAAACAAAGCTAAGGATAAATGGCCCAAAAACGACAGGCTTGCAGAACGTTACGATGCGGCTGTTGATGATTATATTGCCTGGTATTTAAAGAAGGCGAAGGAGGGAAAGCCAGATGAAGCTCTTGCCGGGTTGAAAAAAATAGATTTTGATCCTGATGCTTCAAACGCTTATTGCTGGATGCTTTTTGCTGCCAGCAGGACAGAATCTGCATTAAGCGAGGCGCAGAGGGCAAAAGGTAAATTTCGCGGGAGCAAAGCCCTGGAAAACACATTCGACCAGATTATGGACAGGTTCATCCAGGCCTGTTATCAGAAATTTAAAGACGGGAAAAGGTCGGATGCAGTTATGGCTGCTGATAAGATGAAGCGGAGATATGCAGCGCATAAGGGTCTTAATGATGCCTATGACAGGATGTTTGCAGCGATTCTGGATGAAGCAGATACCATTTCCGTGCCCAAACCTATGAAAATAGCCTCAAGAAGCAAGGGCGCAGGCGGCAGGAGCGCAGTTTTCCTTGCCGGTCTGCAAGGTGGAGAGGCAATAAAGGGGGCTGAAGATGATCTTCAAGTGGACGTGGACAAAAATATTCCTGAAGGGAAAACAAAAAATCCACATTCCATAGCCGTTATTATCGGCAACAAAAACTATGCCCGTTTCGGCCACGGTATTCCTGACGTGAATTATGCGAAAAGGGATGCCGCATACATGAAAAAATATGTAATAAACCTTCTCGGATATGATGATGAAAATGTCATCTGTAAATTTGATGCCACCCAGGGGCAGATGTCGAGGATATTCGGGACGAGGGGTAATTTTAAAGGCGAGATTTATAACTATGTAAAACCAGGTAAATCGGATGTTTTTATTTATTACGTAGGGCACGGCGCGCCTGATCCAAAGGGAAAGGGAGCATTTCTGATGCCAGTTGATGCGTCTGCCGATTATATCTCAGCCAATGGATATCCCCTTGATACCTTTTACAATAATCTTGAAAAAATACCTGCCAGAAGTATCACAATAGTATTGGATGCATGCTTTTCAGGCAATTCAGCAGGGGGTATGCTTGTAAAAAACATAAGTCCCGGCATGTTAAAGTCAGCAAGCCCTGTCAGAAAGCTGAATAATGGCGTGATTTTCTCAAGCACCGGCAAAGACCAGGTAAGTCACTGGTATCCGAAAAAGAGACACAGTCTTTTTACCTACTTTTTTATGAAAGGTCTTAAAGGCGATGCGGACGAAAACGAGAACAAGACGATAACAGTGGCGGAGATGAAGGAATATCTGCAAGATAAGGTTCCTTACCGGGCAAGGAGGCTGACCGGAAGGGAACAGACGCCGGTTGTGGTTGGTGATGGATCGTGCGAAATAGTGAGGTTGAAGTAGAAAGATTAATCACGAAAACACGAAAAGATCGGGAATGTAGTTTGTAGATTATTTATTGTAAGCAATGGTGAAGCAGGTATGCATTCCCACGCAGGAGCGTGGGAACGAGAGAAAAAACCAGAAGCTCTACGCACCTCGTTCCCACGCTCCTGCGTGGGAATGCATATGGAAAGCTGGAAAGGCGATAAATGAAACAGACATGGAATCGTAACATAGCCGCTATTATACTTTTTATGGCAGCCGGTCTTATTTTGCCGACATGTCTTTATGCAGAGACGGTACAGTGTGTTATCGGCAAAGGTGAGGCCGCTGTGGTAGGCATAACAGCCGAGCAGGGCCAGTTGATTGCGCTTCAGCGGGCGAGGGCGGATGCTGTTGAGAAGGCAGCAGGCACAAAGGTTCTGGGTTCAACTCTGGTAAAAGACAGCGTGCTGGTTACTGATTTTATAAAAACCTTCAGCCGTGGTTTTATAGTGGATGAAAAAGTTACGTGGTTTCCTTTGGGGACTTTCAGCGAAAATTATAAAAGCGCTCCCATTCCTGTGTACCGTGTTGAGATAAAAGCAACGGTTATGATTCCCGAAAGGAAAAATGACCCGGGCTTCTTTTTGCAGGCTTCTATTAACAGGCCTGCTTACCTTTCTGGAGAAGAGGCGGTTATCAGGGCAAAGGTTTCAAAAAAATCGCATATAGCTATTTTCAACATCAGAGCGGATGACTGTGTGGCCATGCTTTATCCTGGGTCAAGCCGGGTTAAAACGCGTGTGCTTCAATCCGGCGAGACATTCTGGTTTCCATCCCCGGATTCCGGACTGATTCTTGAGATGGCCACACTAAAAGGCCACAGGCGGGATAGCGAAGCATTTATGGTTGTAGCGGTAAATGCGGAAAAAAATAAATCCTTTCGATTTGCCGATTATTTTTCAGCAGACAGATTATATTTAGTGCCTGAGTTTTTTGCAATATACAGCAAGTTTGCAAAAGATGTTGCGGAACAAATCCTGCCGTATGAGGTGAGAAAAAGGGGAAATGCTGTGCAATAACATAGCACCAGGATGGTCAGGTCTTCATATGCATTCCCACGCTGGAGCATGGGAACGAGAAATAACCCGTAACTCGAAACCCGTCTATCAGATTCCTTTCATAAAAATTGCTGGATCATGGCTGTTCAGCACTTCAGCTCCATCTTCTCTGACAACAACCATATTTTCCAGTCTGATACCGCCCCAGCCTGGTATGTAGATGCCTGGTTCGACGGTAAAGACCATCCGGCTCTCAAGCACTGTGTCATTTAGCGGGCTGATTCCGGGAGGCTCATGAACAGCCAGCCCTATTCCATGCCCCAGCCCATGGCCGAATTTGCCTTTGAAACCCATACTGTCTATATGGTTTCGTGCAATTTCATCCACAGCCTTTGAACTTATTCCCGGCCTTATAGCATCAATTGCTTTAAGCTGGGCATCAAGAACTGTCTTAAAAATTTTTTTAAACTTGTCATCCGGGCTTCCGATTACAAGTGTCCGGCTAATATCAGAGCAGTAACCGTTTAGTCTTGCTCCCCAGTCAAAAAGAATCGGTTCACCTTTATGAAATTT
>JAYEFW010000420.1:0-7272 GCA_034658795.1 Thermodesulfobacteriota bacterium | reverse complement strand
TTCTTTTTACAGGTTATTATGAGCCTGTTCTGCAAGGCAGCTTTGAGCAAAACACTGAATATAAATTCCCAGTTTATGCACGTCCTTGCGATTTAACTACAGTTGATCTTTCTTTATTTGTTCCGCACTTAAATAATAAAAGAATAATTGGAAGATATACCGGCCGGGCAGTTGTTCCCTACTTTGAACGCGATGAAATAGAATGCAAAGGCTCTCTTAAAGGTAGGGCAGAAAAAATTGCCTGGATTAAAGACCAGGTTGATCTTTTTTTTCTTCAAATTCAGGGTTCCGGAAAAATTTGTTTTGATAACGGCAAAACAATTAATGTCCATTATGATATAACAAACGGACATCCATACCGGAGCATAGGCAAATTGCTTATTGAAGAAGGGCTAATAGAAAGATCAGAAATGTCTATGCAAAAAATTCGTACATATTTAAAAGAACATCCGGAAGAGATCAAAACTATTTTAAACTTTAACCCCAGCTATGTTTTCTTCAAGATAGAAGAAGATGGCCCTTTGGGTTGTATTGGAGTTAAATTGACGCCTGGCAGGTCGATAGCATTGGACAGAAAAATATTTCCTTTGTCAGCCCTTGCTTTTATAGAAGCAGAAAAACCTTTAATAAATGATGATGGGAAAATTCATAATTGGATAACTTTCAGCAGATTTGTTCTGAATCATGATACAGGAGGGGCGATACGCGGGCCTGGCCGTGCGGATCTATTCTGGGGAAACGGTCCATACGCTGAGATAGCGGCAGGTCACATGCAGCACAAGGGTGAACTGTACTTTCTTGTTCTTAAACCGGCTTGATTTTGATAAGAGAAGATGAAATGTTATTTTCGTTAAATCTAAAATCCTAAAAGTTCACCACGGAAGGACACGGAGTTTTACTGAAAATTGAAAACAATGAGTAAGTGTATCCACCAACCATGAACCTAACAACCTGAACGGTTACGAGAATTCAGTGTATTTCCGTGAAAATCCGTGGTGAACTATTACCTAAAACCTAAAAATGTTATAGGTGAGTATTATGTTCGGCATAGGCATGCCTGAAGTTCTATTAATTTTGGCTGTAGCTCTTATTGTTATTGGACCCAAAAAGCTTCCTGATCTCGCAAAATCACTTGGCCGGGCAATCGGTGAATTCAAGAAAGCCACACATGAATTTAAAGAGTCTATCGATATAAACAGTGATTTAAAAGATGTTAAAGATACTTTTGAGGATATGAATGAAAACATAAAGGAGGCTGTTGATGACGTTTCCGCTCCCTCTAATGATAAAAAAGAAGTTAAGAATGAAGCGGAAGGGTCTTTAAAATGATTGAAAATGAGAAAATGCCTTTTACAGGTCATCTTGAGGAGCTAAGGAATCGTCTGGTTAAATGTTTTATAGCTATAGGTATAGGCTTTTTTATTTCATATGGATTTAAGGAAAAAATTTTCCATTACCTAACTATACCTTTAATTTCAGCAATGCAGGCAGACGATAAACTTATTTTTACGGGTCTGCCCGAGGCTTTCTTTACATATCTAAAGGTATCTTTATTATCAGGTTTAATGCTGGCCGCTCCTGTATTATTATATCAGTTCTGGATATTTGTGGCGCCAGGGCTTTATGACAAGGAAAGAAAACTTCTCATTCCTATAGTTTTTTTATCCTCTTTTTTCTTTATTGGCGGAGCATTATTTGGATATTTTATTGTGTTTCCATTTGGGTTTAAGTTTTTTTTAGGATTTGCTACTGAAACAATAAAGGCGCTTCCTTCAATGCGTGAGTATTTAAGCTTTTCTTCAAAGCTGTTGCTTGCATTTGGGCTGGTTTTTGAACTTCCTCTTGTTATTACTTTTCTTGCCAGACTCGGCATAGTTACAGTTGAATTTTTAAAGAAAAACAGAAAATATGCCCTGCTTTTATTTTTTGTTTTTGCAGCTATTTTAACCCCTCCTGATGTTGTAACCCAGATTATGATGGCTTTTCCCTTGATGGTTCTTTATGAAATAAGCATACTTGGCGCCAGGGTTTTTGGGAAAGAAAAGTCACAAAAGGTGGATACTTGAGAGGCCAATTTTTTTTAACGCATCGATATTTCTGGTGTTGATTTATTCGTGACGTCATTCCGGCGAAAGCCGGAATCCACAATAATTCCAAGAGGATAAAAAAGCTGGATGCCGGATCGAGTCCGGCATGACTTCAGAACAATGATGTTTAATTAGTTTTGAACATATGTTCTTTGTCTTGACATAATAATTTTTACTTGATAGAAGAATAAAGAATTTTCTTTAAAAAAGATTGATTATTTGATAAATTTTGAAAATGGAAAGGAGGTGAAAAAAGTCTATGAGCAAAAGATATTTGTTGATTATAGCTATTGTAGGAATTGCTTCTATGTTTCTTGCTACCGCTATTTATGCTGGGACCACCGTGGCTGATGTTGTCAAGATGGAAAACAAGAAATATGAAAAACATAAGAAGAGTATAGTCGATTTTTCACACAAGAAGCATAATATAGAATACAAAGCAGGCTGCGGAGAATGTCATCATGATGCTGAAGGTAAACCTCTTAATGATCTGAAAATGGGTGATGAGGTTCAGAATTGCATTGAGTGTCACACCAAAGCGGGCAGACCTCCAAGGGCTAAAAAAGGCGCTCCCAAGCTTTCAACGAAGGAAAAAATGGAGTATCATGCCTATGCCATACATGTAAACTGTAAGGGTTGTCATAAGGCGGCCAATAAGAAGAGCGGCACGAGAGCAGCACCTACATCATGTTCAAAGTGCCATCCCAAAAAGAAATAATTTAATATCTGCAGAGTTAATTATTCAGGGCAAACATTAATTATTATGATGTTTGCCCTGTTTTTTTGAAAAATTTCACCACAGAACAACACGGAGTTTCACTGAAAATTGTAAACAATGAGTGTAGCCGTTCACGGCTTGAAACTTGAAATCTTGTTTATCCTGTTATCCTGTCAGATTCTTTTTCAAAAGGCTAAATTGTTACGAGTAAATTACTGGGGTGGTTGAAAATGGTTTGCAATCTTGAGAAGAGTATTTTGATAATTCAGTGTAATTCTGTGAAAATCCGTGGTAAATTATTGTGTTTTTTTGTAGGAAATTGCATTGCTGACCATAGCCTTTGCCCATGAAGGGCTGCCAAGGGCATGAATATGGGTGTATGTGGCAAGAACATTTTTATAGCAAACTCCGTCCTTTTTATTTATAAAACCATTTCCCTTTTTCATGTTAAAAACCAGATCCTCATCATTTCCATTCCACTCAAGAACAAACGAATAGTGAAACTCATGCCCCCTTATTTCGCTTCCCTTCTTGAAATACTTGTTTTCTCTTTCAACTGAAATGATCGTGTAGCCGTGCCCTTTTGGTTTTTTGGAAAGGCCGAATACAACAGGCAGAACTCCCGACATTTGATATGATTTATCATCCAGAACAAGTTTTTCTCCCAGATACATCAAACCTCCGCATTCTGCGTATATAGGCAGGCCGTCTTCAGCAAGTGCTTTTAACTCATTTCTGAATTGCTCGTTTTCTGATAATTTTTTAGCATGGGTTTCAGGAAAGCCGCCACCTATATAGAGAGCATCTATTGGTGGTATTTTATTTGTTTTAAGCGGGCTTATAAATTCTGTTTCTGCGCCTGCTGCAATAAGTGCATCAATATTCTCAGGATAGTAAAACTGAAAAGCTGAATCTTTAATTATGCCTACCCTAGGAGCTGAACTGCTGTTTTTTTGTTTCTCTGGTTTTTTAATAATTATTTCAGGTCTGGGAATGCTTTCTTCAGGCTCATTGCGGGATATATTATGGGCAATTTCGATCAAAGAGTCGAGGTCTATGTACTTTTTTGCCATGTTAAGGGCAGCATTTATTGAATCATTTGCCCATTCATGTTCAGGAGTTGGAATAAGCCCCATGTGCCTTTCAGGAAAATTTTGCTTGCCAAGTTTGGGAACAGCACCCAAAACCGGTATCCCGCAGTACTTTTCAATACTTTTGCGAACAATATTTTCATGCCTTGGTCCGGCAACACGGTTTAATATAATACCTTTTATTGTTACAGTCGGATCGAATTTGATGCATCCCAATACAACTGCCGCCATGGTTCGTGTGCTCTTTGTGCAATCTAAACACAGAATTACAGGCAGATTGAGAAGTTTTGCAAGCTCAGCAGTGCTGGTACTTCCTTCTGTATCAAGACCATCGTAAAGTCCGCGATTTCCTTCAATGACTGCAATATCGCTTTTTAATGTATGGGTATAAAACGAGTTGAGGATTTGCTTTTTTTCTATAAGGAAGTTGTCAAGATTGTAGCATGGCCGGCCGGCTGCCATAGCAAGCCAGCCGGCATCTATATAATCCGGACCTTTTTTAAAGGGAGCAACATTTTTTTTGAGATTTTTCCATGCAGCAATTATCCCTATAGACAGTATTGTTTTTCCTGCTCCGCCTCGCAGAGCTGCAATAATAATTCCGGGGGAACCTTTACCGTCATGCTGCATTAAATTATAATTTTAGTCCTCTTCAGAAGCCTGTTTTCCAACACCTTTGAGCCCGATTAAAGTCGTGCTTCCGCTGGACCAGTATTCAAGAATTTCTTCCCCAACCATTTTGTTTACAAGTTTCTTGACCTCTCTGACTTTTTCGTCGGGAAACATTTTATAGAAATCTTTAAGATAAAATTTTGATTTACCTTTTTTTTTCTTAAGATTTTCTACAATAGTATCTTTTGCTGTTTGTTCATCTATTGTTAGAGCCATTATTAAGCCTCATAAAATTTTAATACCGGAGACAAACCTGACGTTTGTCTCCGGTTAATTAGTTAATTTAACTGCTAGAACTTGAATTGAGTTGACTGACGCCATGTATAATATGCGGCATCACGGAAATCATCAATAAGATGATGTGTGAATTCAAGCTCACATTTATCAAAGAATCTTTCCCAGCCAATTCTTTCCGCCCAGTCGCCCATACGCTCGTACTTATTGGCATCATTTGAATAAGCATCAACTATTCTCTTGATTGTAGTGGTCAAGGTTGGCCAGCGAGGCTGTTCATTTGGAATAAATGCCACAACAACCTTTGAGAACTTCGGCATGGAGATTCTGTTGGAAATCTTACCGCCTGCCATGATAACGATTCCGTCGCCTTCTGTGTCTGCAAGAGGCATTGACGGACACATTGTGTAACAGTTCCCGCAGTACATACATCTTTCCGGGTTAACTGAAACACTTTTTAGCGTTTTTCCTTCAAACTCGACTTTAGCCGGTTTGATAGCTGCGGTAGGACATGCAGCTACAGCGAGAGGAAGCTCGCACATTTTGTCAATATATTCAGTGTCAATCATTGGCGGTTTGCGGTGATAGCCGAGAATTGCTATATCTGAGCAGTGAACAGCACCACACATATTAAGACAGCAAGCCATGGAAACACGTACTTTGGCGGGCAGCTTCATGTCTGTAAACTGGTCATAAAGAACATCCATAGTACTCTTTACTGTGCCTGATGCGTCAGTTGCCGGTGTATGGCAGTGAATCCACCCCTGGGTATGCACGATGTTGGTAATTCCAGCACCAGTGCCTCCGATGGGAAATTTTTGACTTCCACCTGCAAATTTTCTGCTGGCAAGATCTTGTTTTAAAGGCTCAACTTTTTCTTTGCTGTCCACCATGAATTCAATGTTATTTCTGGTAGTGAACCTCAGGTGTCCGTCGCAGTGTTTATCAGCTATTTCACACATTTCACGGACATGTGTTACGCTCATGAAACGACAACCACCTACTCTTATTGTATAAACTTCGTCACCTGTTTCTGAAACATGCACCAGAATGCCTGGTTCCAGTATTTCATGATACAGCCATTTACCCTTATTTGCCTTAATAATCGGAGGGTAAAATTGATCAAATTTTTGTGGACCGATGTCGGTTATTCTGTTTTCCATCGGTTTATCAGGATTGTAGCCTGAAGATATAAATGCCATGGTATTATTCCTCCCCCCTATCTCTGGTGATATTTTCTAAATTCATTGATATCTCGTGTCCATCCACCCGGAACTTCATCTTCTCTCCAGAACACATACGGGTTAGAACGCGGCTCTTGAACATGCTGCGCCATTGCTTTAATGCCTGTTACATCAAGCAGCTTCTGGAAACTTTGACGTCTGATTAATTCGCCAAGACGCTCGCGGTTCTTGCCTTCTTCCATCCACCATTCCCAGATAGGTTCAATTATATTCTCTTTGATCTCATCGTAAGGTTCTTCGATCTTGATAAAAGGAACAAGCATAGTACCCATCTGTGCACCATCAAGAATCGGGGCTTTAGCGCCGGCACATATAGTTGCGCCCTTATCCAGACCTGGCCTTAGGGCTCTGGGCATTACGTTAATACAGTGCATACATCTGGTGCACTCTTTGGTGTTGATCTCAAGTTTTCCATTTTCATATCGCATGCAGTTTGTTGGACAAATATCAATAACTTCTTTCTGGATATCAAACGGACCCCAGTCG
The DNA here is from genome assembly GCA_034658795.1 of Thermodesulfobacteriota bacterium. Lineage (GTDB taxonomy): Bacteria > Desulfobacterota > Desulfobacteria > Desulfobacterales > ETH-SRB1 > B13-G4. Next base: position 740 of record JAYEFW010000420.1, on the reverse strand, counting down.
CGACCTGCATGAGCACCTGCGTTTGGAGGAATTTCACCGCCCACATATGCCTTTACCGCTTCCTGGTCAATACGTATATCATCTCGCCATGTGCCGATAAAGGACAAGTCTGAACGCGCAATAGATGCAACACAGCAGTTGGAGCATCCGTCAAATTTGAATTTAAACTTATATGGAAAAGCAGGACGATGAAGCTCATCCTGATAAAAATTGGTCATGTGATGACAAATCGCCTGTGTATCAAAGCAGGAAAATTCGCAACGAGAAGTTCCCAGACAGCAGGAGGGAGTTCTCAGGTTTGAACCGGAACCGCCAAGGTCTGTATCCATCTTGTGGGTTAAATCATAGAAGACTTCTTCCAACTGGGGTGTTGTTGTGCCGAGAAGAACGATATCACCGGTAGCTCCATGAAAGTTGGTCAAACCGCTTCCGCGCAGTTCCCAGATATCCATAAGATCTCTCAGGAATTTTGTTGTATAGTATTTACCTGAGGGCTGGTTTATTCGCATGGTATGGAAAGCAGCAACGCCAGGGAACATCTCCGGCTGATCACAGTATCTTCCGATAACGCCACCGCCATAGCCGAACACACCGACTATTCCGCCGTGTTTCCAGTGAGTTCTTCCATGTTTGTATGAAAGCTCAAGCACTCCCAGAAGATCGTCACAGACATCCTGGGGCGTCTGGTAGTCTATACCATTTACATTTTTTGCCCTTGATTCGGCCTCCTGCTTTAAATC
>JAYEFW010000419.1:0-1598 GCA_034658795.1 Thermodesulfobacteriota bacterium | reverse complement strand
ATGAAACAGTAGATGATGATGATCATATAGATAATTACCTTGCAAGCGCATGTTTTACTCTTCCAGAAACAACAGTACCTGATTTGGGTTTAACTGCCGGAATATCATGGGTATCAAATATTGCCGACAGTGACGGCATTCATGAAACTTTTGAGGAAGCAGAAGCGGAAGCAGCAGCAGAGGATGGGAACAGAGACCCGAGAACACTAACAATCAAAAAGCATGTTGACGGGTTCAATGCATTCATAATTGCTTCTTTTCTGGATAGATTTTTTTCAATGCAGAATATCTCGGAGCCATTAATCATATTGAGATGAATACGTTTGACGAAGGGGAATCCTATAAACCGGAAGCCTGGACTATCGAGCTTGCATGTGGTGTTACCGACAGTCTGAATCTTGCTCTTTGTTATGAGGGAAGTGATGACTGCGATGATTTTTTGCCCAAAAAACAATTTGGCGGAGTTGCTAGTTATGAGCTGTTTGAACACACATCTGTTGCTCTTGAATATTTGTACGGCAAATTTGAAAATAAAGACACAAGGCATCTGATGACTACCATGCTTGCAATAGAATTCTAAATTTAAGTGCCTGCTCAGGTTGTTGACAACTCTTTAAAAAAGCCTTGACAGAGGTTATTTTTTGGATTAATAGAAGTCTATATTCAAATTAGAATAATAAAATTTTATAAGGTATGACTTACGGTCTTCGGCATTTAAAAGGTGTGCGGAGAAAGTGAAGGCGTAACTTGGGTTGTTGTACAAAGCCAAAGTTACGCCTTTTTTTGTCTAAGGGAACTCACTGAAATAAAACTACCCACTTTTACCTAAATTTAGCTTTTAGCACAATGATTTCAACATATTGCTCAATGTTAACATTTCACCCAATGGGTGAAAATAGAATTGATGATAACCATCTGAAATAATAAGAGCTAAGAACTAATTGCTAAAAGCTAATTGCTGGTAGATTATTTTGAGTGAAATCCCTAAGGAGATGCCAATGAGTTATAGTCGATTTCATAACACAGCTTCCTTTACAGTAGCTTTTTTATTTTTATTACTTTTTATGCATGAACAGTCAGGCGCAGAGATAGAAGCGGATCAGCTTCAAAAAAAGGTTACACAAACGATTGAGACCCGCCAGCAAACCCAGAAAAAGGAGGATGTATGGGCCGGGAAGAAGGCGGAGCTCATGGCCCGCTACCGGTCTTTGAAAGCTAATCAAGACCATCTTGAAAAGCTCAAGCTCAAGACCGAGAGGACTCTTTGCGCGCAAAAGGCCCGGCTTGCGGAGGTTGAGCGAAAAATCAAAGAATCGGTCCGGATCAGGAAGGAGTTGCAATCGTACCTGGAATCGGCAGTAGCGCAGCTTGAGGAGTTTATCAAAAAGGATCTTCTTTTTTTGCCAAAGGAACGATTTGCCCGGCTCGTCTCAATCAAAGAGACTCTGGCCCTGCCTGATAAACCGGTTGCAGAAAAATACCGAAGAGCAATGGAAGCCCTTCAGATAGAGGCCGAATACGGCCGCACCGTAGAAGTTTATCAGGCTACAATTGATCTGAATGGTCAATCTGTACTGATGGATATCCTGAGGCTGGGC
>JAYEFW010000418.1:0-7361 GCA_034658795.1 Thermodesulfobacteriota bacterium | reverse complement strand
CCGGGGCAGATGTGATTATGGAATTCGGCTGTTTTCAGTAAAGACCAGGAAACATCTGCTGCCCAGCAATGAGAAATCGTTACAACGGAAAAAAGGGTTTTACTACCAATTATCCCTGAGGCTGCTTTTTTCCAGTCTTGGGATTTAAAAATTTTTTCCTGAGAAATATCAATCTGCTGTTGTGTGAATCCTTTTTCACTCCATTTGATAAAAATCAGTTTGCCGTTATCCTTTCTGTATAGTGCACACCACAACGGCTCAGCAAACGGGGTATGAACTGTCAAGAGACTTTTTGTACCCATAGTACAGGCGGTAACATTCGATACTATGTCGAGGAAAGCCTCTGTAGTTTTTCCGTTTATTGTGCCGTATCCTGCATTGGTTAAAGCGAGAAGCTTTTCATCGCCTTTTTCAAGACCTATCTTGCTGCGGGCATTAAAAACCGCATTCATGGCCTGGATCATTTCTTTATTATAGTTTATTTCTCTGTATTCTTCAAATCCACAGGCCAAGAGACTAAGCTCCATTACAAAAAAGACCATACATCCAACAAGTAAACTACCAGCAAATTTTTTCATCATCTTATTCTCCTCTTTTTACAAGATATAACTATAACGGTTCACGGTTGTCGGTTTACAGTTAACGGTTCAAGGATGAATTGGCTTCAATTTCCTAGTTTTCAAGCAAGCTCTTAGCAATAATCTCAAGATTGTTGCGTATACTTTTTAAATACCCATCAGGGTCAATCCTGCCTTCCTTGTCTAAAGCCGGATCCATCGAATTGAGCACTACCAATTTTGCTCCAGCATCCATTACAGCCCGGATTATTTCAGGCTTTGGTTCCCATTTGTGAATTACAACTTTAATCCTGTCCTGTTGAAGTCTTGTCTTCAGATTGGATAGATCTTCTTCTGTCCAGTGGAAATCATCTTTTAAGAAATAGCCTGCTACATGGAGGTTCAGGTCGTTTGTAAAGTAGGGAAAGACATCTGTCAGGCCAAATACTTCAAGCGATTCCAGTTCTGCAAACATGTTTTCATATTTGAGTCTGAGCCTGAAAAGCTCTTTTTTGAAAGTAGCCAGGTTTTTGTCAATCACCGCGGCATCTTTTGGGCTGAGGCGTTTCAGATCTCCGGCAATGATGCTGAGCATTTTTGAGGCATTTGAGAGACTGAGCCAGATGAAGGGAGAGATGGTCTGATGAACTTTACGGAGAAATTTACCTGTTTGTGTACCCGGCAAAAGAGGGCAGCTATCCGGAACTTCAAGAATGGAAACACCTGTGAGGGCAGGATCAAACGGCATAGATGCATCTATTTCAACAATCCTGATATTCCATTTTCTTGCATAGATATAAAGTGGGTCATGTTTCCATACACTCCTGATAGTAATAACCGCATCAGCCCTTGCAGCATAATCTTTAACTTCTTTTTCATGTTTTTTAAGATAGCGTTCAAGTCTTCCCATGGGGTATCCGGCCGGACCCAGGTTGCTGACTTTTATTGATGTGCCTTTGGTCAGGATACTTGTAAAAGAATAAGTAGATTGAAGACAGGTAAGCACAAGCGGGTTTTTCTGAGCTGCATGGGCGGGTGCTCCAAAAAATACAAATATATTAAAAATAAATATGGAAAACGCAATACCAACCTGTTTCAATTTATATCTCCTCTCAAGTCTCGCTCAAAATAACTTCACATTTTTGGAAACAAGTTGCCGAGTCTCAATCGACCTGGTCAACTGCGAGATCGAATTCAGCAGTATGACCTTCCGACGCGTTGAGCACTATTCTCAAATCCGTGCACGCCGGCAATTTAAAAGCGAATATGCCTTTTTTATCGGTTTTACCGGACATGATTAACTTTCCGTAGTTGTCAAAGACCTGTATTTGAGCATTAACAACTTTGTTTCCGTCTGAAAAGTAGCTTTCGGTATGCACTGTACCTCCTTCCACCCAGGCAAATACGTGCACCTTGTGACCCCACGCTGAACTTGCCGTTAACAGACAAAAAACTAAAACAACTCCGATAAAAAACAATCTTTTAATCTTCATAATATTCTCCCCAAGATTTTTCAAAAGGAAACACCTCAAAATTCCCTAACCACTCAAGCTGAATCATATTTTCCCAAGCGCTGGATAGGCCCGTTTCAACCATCTTATTGCAGTTGTGACAGCAAAGAAAAAGGCTGCAACCAGTATAATGGCTCCACCTGATGGAACCGGTATCTCCAATTCCATCGGGACAACAATCCCGATAACACAACTCAATGTAGAAAAGGCGGCGCTATAGAAGAAAAAACCTCTCATTGATCTGCTCAAGTTGCGGGCTGAGGCCGCGGGTATAACAAGCAGCGCTTCCACCAGGATCGCTCCTATGATTTTTACTGAAGCTACAGTGATTATGGTAACCATGAGGATAAAGAGATAGTCGAGAAAGATTACCTTTGTCCCTCGTACACGGGCAAGGTTAGGATTAAAACTGGAAAGAACCATCCGGTTATAAAAGCGCAATCCGCAGAATATACAGATAAAAGAAATTACAAAAAGGACATTCAGATCAAGCTCGTTTACAGTGAGGATCGAGCCAAAAAGGACATTATCCAGGACGTGAACATTTACCTTGGCAGTCACATAGAGCAGGATACAGGCACCGATCGCCAATGAGATACAGAGGAATACGGCAATCAGGGTGTCAGTAGTCATTTTTGTTCTATTCTTGGTGAATACCATGGCCATTCCAAAAATGATGCAAAAACTGAACAATGAAACGTATGGAGAGGTATAAGGCTCTCCCAGTATGATTCCGATAGCAACACCTGTAAGTGCGGCATTTCCGATCGCCTGGGAAAAGAAAGCAAGTCTCTTTGTGACAACCAGTGTGCCGATACCGCCGAGCACCGGCCCCAGGACAAGGGCAGCCACAAGAGAATTGAACACGAATGCGTATTTGAGCGACTCAGGCAGCCAGCCGGACTCTGCCAGGCGCTGCACAAGCGGCATTATAGAATTGTAGATACTAACCACCTTTTTGATTTTGCCTGGTTCCCATGCTCCAGCGTAGGAACCCCATATGGTATGTATTCCCACGCTGGAGCATGGGAACGAGAAAATCCTCTGATGAACTTCATGGCCCTGAGCTGGTAGCACCAAAGGCCTGAAAGACTCTTTCCGTAGTCAGGACTTCATCCGGAGTTCCTGAGAAAAGCACCTGTTTATGAATACACGTAACAGCATCAGCCATCTGTCTGACCTGCTTCAAGTCGTGATTTATCCAGACCATAGTAACTTTCTGTTTTTTTAAAACAAAGATGATCTCCTCAATGATCCTCGCCCCGACACTGTCTATTCCTGCGCCCGGTTCATCAAGGATCAAGAGATCCGGAAACGGAATAAGCGCCTGGGCAAATAAGACCCGTTGCATCTCACCACCTGATAACTCCCCCAGTCTCCGTTCTCCTTTGGTATCCATACTGACCAGCCGAAGGGCATTATTTATGATATCCTTATATCTTTTCCTTGTACGGATAAATGCAGGCATATTCTGACAAATCATTGTCATAAAGTTATTTACCGTAACCGGAAGTGTACGATCAAAATCGAGCACCTGGGGCACATATCCGATTGTTGTTCCATCTGTCCAATTGATCTCAATGCGGCCTGTATGAGGCATTTGCCCGAGTAGTGAAAGGATAAGGCTGGTTTTCCCACCTCCGTTCGGCCCGATAAGGCAATGCATGTCTCCTGCCTTCACGGTAAAGCTTACGTCTTGCAGGATAGTGATATTACTCAGGCAGAGACCGACCATCTCAAAGCATATGGACGGCCCGCTAGTCGGGTCCTCATTTTTTGTAAGCATTTCACATCTCTTTCTTTTTACCAACCGCATCCCCGGCATCCGGATCAAGTTGCCTGCAGGCATCCATCAAGGCAATGGTCAAAATGTCAAGGTTGAATTTCATCTCTTCTTCGAATTTTTTGACTGTATAATCCCCTCCGGTGATATGAGAGAATGCGTAAAGCCTTACACCTGTAGCTTCCTTGATTGTGTCCACATATTTGTCAGGAAAGTGCATCTCAGAAAAAACCACATCCACACCTGATTTCTCAATGAGATCAATAGTAGTCCGCAACTGACTGGCAGTCGGTTTTAACCCGTGCCCTGGTTCTATTACTGCTGCAACTTGCAGACCGAATTCCTGCAAAAGATAGCTATAGCCGCCATGGATAGTAGCGCAGCGAAAATCAATATCCGGCATATCAGCCAACCTTTTCATATACTCAGCCTTCATCCGACGCAACCTTGATGCATAGTTGCGGGTATTTTCCCGATAGATTTGAGCGTTTTCCGGATCAAGCTTTGTCAATTCGGCGCAAATATTATATATTTGTTGTATTGAGGTGGTTATGGATACAAAAGTGTGGGAATCGACTATCTTGTCGGCGGGGTCGGTTCCAGGTATGGGGATAAGAGCAACTCCCTTATTTGCGTAAATAATATTGAGTTTGTCCTTCATCCTGGCTGCCTCAATAATCTCGAAGACAAATTCATCGTGACCGATTCCGTTTATCACGATTGCATCCATTTTCATTACTTTTTTTATGTCATCAGGCTGGGGCTCGTAGCTGTGAGGGTTGAATCCGGCCCCTATCAGCGGCACCACATCTGCCCTATCGCCCACTATATTTTTCACAAAGCTGTAATATGGATGCAAAGTAATTCCTATACAGAGTCTTTTTCCCGCAATTGCGGGATTAGTTCCACCTGAAACTATAGCCAGCATCAGTAACATGATTACCAATAGTTTTTGCATAGTGCCATCCTCATAGACTTTCAGATAATTCATTTCACAACATTTTATCCTTTTATCCGTTTCATCTCATCATCACCTGTGTACGGGATAACCTCTTTCCATCCCATTATGGCCAGACTGCGTACACTCAACTTTTCCGGGAAATCCACAGCAGTTTTGCTAGAATACCATATCTTAAATGGCTCCTCATCGTGTTCCGGCTCCCCGATCTCTGTGCTGTGGTTATGCAGCAGGACAAGCAAAAAAGAGCCTGAGATATCAGAAATGGACGGTTTCCCAAGATACGCTGTTGCATGTATCATATCTTTGTTTAATATCTTTTGTGTCCAGATAAGCTTTCCGCTCATGGCCCATGCACGATCATGAGCAAATGGAGGCATAAATCGTTCTTGCAGGTCTTTCACTGAGAGCCACGTTCCCTCATTATTGTCGTGGGCAGCATCAATCTCCATGGCTGCGGTATAGAGGGCGACAAACGTCCCCTGCTTGAAACTGTTAAGATCTTTGTACCCGCTTATCTGGTATTCGAACAGAACGGTTTCAGGTTCAGCTCTGGTCCTGTGCATAATGCAGATTGCTGCCACTACAATAACTACAGCGGTGGCCAAAACAAAATACAGGCCCTCACGACTTGAACCGGCCGGTTTTACTACTTGTGTATGCATATCAGAATCGAAGGATATTCCGGATTGATTTTAATAAGTCCTCATAGGTGTGTTTGATTCCATCAGAAGAACTTTTCTTATTGAGACCTCTTTCCAGTGAGGTCAAAAGTGTTTGTATCTCCTCCTTTTTCGCCAAACGCATCGCTACCTCAAGATACCGCAGTTCTCTGCGCGCGTCTGTTCCCACAGTAGAGGCGTTTTTATCTTCCAGTAATTTTGTGCTCCGGGAGAGATATATCTGCTCGATCTCAGAATAAGTATAATAGAGAATTAGGAATCGGATGAATATTTCACTCATCTCTCTGTTCTGTTCTGAATTCATCTGGTACCAGTAACGGAAGCTGGTTGCGGAAAGCCGATATAGCGCCCCCTTATCACCCTTAATTGATTTTTTTATCTCTTTGACAAAACCGGTCGATTTGAGTTTTTGCAGGTGGGCTGTCACTTTATCGGTCGGCATATGAATATTTCGGCCAACTTCCTCAGGTCCAAGAAACTCAGGTCCCTCTGCAAAAACCACCAGGACTTTTTCCTCCTGAGTAGTCAACTGAGCCATGCATGACTGGAAATAGGGTGTGAGATCCTCCAGCAGACTGAAAAAACCGGCTTCCACGTTCGTTATGTTTGCATCCGAATTCCGGATAAGGATGTAGAGCATTATCAGCAAGCGAGGATTTCCTCCTGCAAGTGTGTATATCGCTTGAGCCCTGTTGGTTCTTGTCTTAAGTTCTTTTGCAAGCGCGGTACGTCCTTCCTCAGCAGCATACTTTATCAGCAGTTCAGTTGATTCCTCAAGACTCAATTCATCAATCACATCGACCCGGAAGAGCTTGCAGAGAGGATGGTCCTCGTCTGTTGTCTGTTTAAAAGAGGTGGTTGAGGTAGCAATCAGATAGAATATGTCCTCATTCATCAAAAGATCGGCCAGCCATTTTTCGTCCGGAAGCCTTTTTGTTATGCGATCTCCGATCAATCGATCAGCATTTTCCAGTAATATCAAAATTTTTCTCTGATTTTTCTTTGTCCATTCGATCAAAAATGACCTGATCTGATTTGCGGCCCCCTGGTTGCTTGACTCTTCATCCGTAACCTCAAGTATTTCCCTGAGTCTCACGGCATTATCAGATAATCCCTCGTTTTCCAGTTCTTTACCGGAAAGCATTGTCACTTTTTCCATGAAGTCTCTAAGCGTAATAATTCCCGCTGCCTCCTCAGGAAAAGAGACAGGCAGCCATTTTACCATTAAGCGCGAGGAGCTTTTTATCTTGTGGTGAAGTAATGCAATGATGTGACTCTTCCCGATACCCCGAGGGCCGATCAAAAGCTGGTGCTTAGGTTGTCGTGATTTTTGTTCAATGCCGGCGAGCAGGGTTGATAAGAGTTTATCACGACCCGTTGCCGTTTTTTCCAAAAAACCGGGGTCCTGCCTTGATGGTATATAGGGATGGTATATTGTTTTCACTACTACTCCGTAATCTCTGAGCCCGGTACTGTCACGGTATGCTCAAAGCCTGCATCAAGAATGACCGTATATTCGCCTGAAGGCTTATTGAATCTGAATTCGCTTTTTTTATTCATATATCCTTCAATTAGTATTTTTCCATTGGCATCTACCACTTGTATTCTTACACCAGCAGCCGAGGAACCATCAAGAAATCCACCCTCGCAAAGAATAGTTCCATCCTTATTATCCAAACACGAACAAAAGGGTGTATGTGCAAAAGCGTATGAGGTAAAAAAAAGACTTAAAAGCATGCATACAAGTAACATTTTGTTTTTTTTCATTGTCGTATTTCCATGTTTTAAGGGATAAGAAAGTTATTACATCCCGGTTCGCAATAACTTTTGTGAGTTAATTATTTATATTTATATATATAACATCAAATG
>JAYEFW010000417.1:0-7371 GCA_034658795.1 Thermodesulfobacteriota bacterium | reverse complement strand
AATATTTAGTAACTATTCAGGTTATCAGGTTCACTGTTCACGGTTGGCTACTATGTGCTTTTCATCGCTTTCTAACCTTGAACCGTGGAACTTTGAACCTGAGTACTTATTAATTTTTTGTCATTAAATATGTTCATAGCTTTTTTTGCGCCCTTGCAAGTAGTTGCAACCACTGCATCACAGGCTCTTTTGGTTATTGTATCTAAAAGCTTTTTTTCATTTGTACTGAATTTACTTAGAACATAGTTCGCAACATCGATTTTTTCTTCAGAACGCCCGATACCAATGCGAAGTCGAACAAAGTTGTTGCCGCCCACTGTTTTGATTATTGATTTTAAACCTTTATGTCCCCCATGTCCCCCATTTTCTTTAATTTGCAATCTTCCAAAGGCAAGGTCTATGTCGTCATGTATGACAAGCATATCCTCAAATGGTATTTTGAAGTAGTTTAAAATTTTTTGAACCGGTATGCCACTCAGGTTCATAAAAGCCATTGGTTTTGCAAGAATAACATCACAATCTTCAATTAATCCACGTCCAAATAATGCATCAAACTTTCTTTTTTCAATTGAAATGGAAAAGGATTTCGCAACCTCATCCAGTATCATAAATCCTGCATTATGACGGGTCTTTACATATGCATCACCGGGATTGCCCAGACCAACTACCAGAAGTACTTTCTTTTGAGGCATAAGGTAACTTTATTCTTCGGTTTTAGCTTCAGTTGTTTCTTCTCCTTCAACTGCCTCTTCGGCTCCTTCTTCAGCTTCTTCTTCCACCTCTTCTACTTCAGCCTTCGGGCTGACTATTGTTATGACAGTAAAATCAACATCCGCTTGAACCTCAATATCGCCTTCGAAAGGAATTTCTTTAACGTGGATTGAATCTCCAATATCAAGGTCCGTGATGTCGATTTCTATTGTCTCAGGAATTTCAGTCGGCAGACAAAGTATTTCCAGTTCACGCCTGATTATCTGCAATATTCCGCCTTCTTCGACACCTCGTGATTTTCCTTTGACTACCACAGGAATGTTGACCCTGATTTTACGATCCATTGATATTTCATAGAAATCAATATGCTGATAGTGCCGTGAAACCGGATGGGTCTGCAATTCTTTGATCATGGCGGGCCTTGGGGTATTTTCGCCGTTGTGGATAGTTAGATTCAAAAGAGCCTTACTTGCGGTACTCTTTTTTAATGCTTTTTCAAGATCTTTTATGCTAACTGAAAGCAGGACAGGTTCTGTCCCGGGACCATAAAAAACAGCCGGTATTTTTTCTGCACGGCGCAGAGCCCGTGCTTGACCTTTACCTACAGAATTTCTTATATTTGCTTTAAGTTCAATTAATTCCAAAAAATTTCCCCCTTAATAACGCGTTATAAATTTATAGTATAGAAAATCCCATTTTTTGTCTAATGAGGTACTATAGAATAGATGGGTAAAAAAGTGCCTAAAATGCCTAAAGTGAGCTAAAGTGCCTAAAGTTGTGGTACGCCTTCGGCGTGCTAAGTACAATCCAAAACTAAAGGAGCTTACCACCCCCTCGTGCTGATGGCTAAAAAAATATATAAAAATGGCATTATTCCTTAACTTTAGGCACTTTAATATACTTTAGCTCACTTTAGGCACTCATGTCCGCATCGAAGGTGCGATAAGTTATACAAAAAGTGATGTCACTGAATCACCTTTATGGCTGCGTATTATTGCTTCCCCAATAAGATCGGCAACTGACAGAATTTTAATTTTATCACATGCGCTGGACTTACTGTTAAGAGGAATAGTATCCGACACAACCAGGGTTTTCAAAGGCGAATCGGCTAATCGGTCAACTGATTCGCCGGACAATACGGGATGTGCACAACATGCATGTATTTCCTTTGCGCCTTTGTTGATAATGGCATGTGTAGCTTCAATTAATGTTCCTGCTGTGTCAACCATATCGTCAAGGATGATTGCGACCTTTCCTTTAACATCGCCTATTACAGCCATAGCTTTGGCCTTATTCGGTGCCTCCCTGCGTTTATCGATAATGGCCAAATCAGCATGCAGACGTTTTGCAAAAGCCCTTGCTCTTTCGACTCCTCCGGCATCCGGAGAAATTATTACAAGATCCTCTTGAAAATTTGTTTTTATATAATTCAGGATAGCTGGAGCAGCATAAAGATTGTCCACAGGGATATTGAAAAAACCCTGGATTTGACCTGCATGTAAATCCATTGTGATTAGCCTGTTTGAACCGGCAACTGTCAGCAGATCTGCCACAAGTTTGGCGCTGATAGGAACTCGTGGTGCAACTTTTTTATCTTGTCTTGCATAGCCGTAATAAGGTATTACAGCCGTTATTCTGTTTGCTGAGGAACGCTTGAGAGCATCTAGCATGAGAAGCAGCTCAACAAGGGTATCGTTAACAGGAGCGCAGGTTGACTGGATAATAAAGACGTCTTTTGATCTTACGTTTTCATTGATTTCAATCTGTATTTCACCATCGCTAAATGTTTTTACCTTGGCTTCTCCCATAGGGACATTAAGATAATTACATATTTTTTGTGCAAGCTTGGGATTTGAGTTGCCTGAAAAAACTATAAAACCATTCATTTAAAATTCCATTTCGCTTCGTAATTGGGGCGAAGCCCCTAAGTTCAATCCTGAATATCCTGTAAATCCTGTCAAAAATTAATATTATATAATATCAATCTGGCTGGGGCGGGAGGATTCGAACCTCCGAATGCAGGAACCAAAGTCCTGTGTCTTACCGCTTGACGACGCCCCAATATTGTCAAATAGTTGAGTATAAAAATATTTGTTGATAATTCTGAATGTTATAATTTTCAAAACAACAAATGCTCAATTTTAGAGCAAAATCTATAGCCGGTCAAATCAACATATCAGCACAAAACAGTTCCCACTTATTTTTTTTTGAAATAAGGTGATATGCTTTTTGGGCTTTATCAGAATCTGAAAAAAGGCCAAATACAGCAGGACCGCTTCCTGACATTAGAGCCCCTTTTGCACCATAATGCAGTAAAGCTTTTTTTGCTTCAATTATGTCAGGATACCTTGAAGTTGTAACAGTTTCAAGATCATTGCATAAATTTTGATCTACTTCAAAAGTTTCGTTAGAACAAAAATTTTTAAGTTTTTTTTTGCATTTTGTCAATCCCAAATTAAAATTTTTATATATATCTGAAGTTGATACACTAATGCCAGGAGGATAAATAACTAAAACTTTAAAAGGATCAAGTTTCTGGTATGCTACAAGTTTTTCACCTATACCGGAAGCTAAAGCTGGTTTCTGAAAAATAAAAAAAGGGACATCAGCCCCTATAGAAAGCCCCATGTCAATGAGTTCATCGCGGGAAAAAGGACAGCCATAATATTGATTAAGTCCTAAAAGTATAAAAGCTGCATTACTGCTGCCGCCACCCAATCCTGCCGCCACCGGTATTTTTTTATCTATCAGGATCTTAATATTTTCATTTTTACTCAGTTTTTTGAAAAAAATATTTGCTGCAATAACAGCAAGGTTTGAATTATTTTCCGGGACGTTAGGGCTATTGCAGACTACAAAGGTTTTATCGACTCCAAACTCAATTGAGACTGTATCGTAAAGACTGATACAGCACATAAGGGTAAAAAGATTATGGTATCCGTCTGCTCTTTTTCCCGTGATCTGCAAAAAAAGGTTTATTTTTGCAGGCGAGAGAATCTTTATTTGTCCGGTATTTATAATATTGATTCCGTCTTATTTTGTCAGCATTACAACATCAAAACCACCATTAACCCTCTTAATGAACATTTGTATGGGGTCGCCTTTTTTAAGTTTTTCGATTCCATTTTTATAATCTTTTACTGTTTCTATCGGCTGATGGTTTATTTCTTTTATAATATCGCCGACCCTGATCCCGGCTTCCATTCCCTGGCTTTCTGATTCAACGTCTATCACAATAACGCCGACTGCTTCAGTAATGTTGAAATGTCGGGCTATTTCCGTGGTTAATTCAGAAACACGGATGCCGAGTTCATACTCATTTCCTTTTGAAGGTGTGAGGCCGGTGATCCTATCATCCTCTCTTTTTACAATTTTAACTCCGATTTTTTTTTCAATTCCGTTACGTAATACTTTTATATTAACTGTATCTCCTACACTTGTATCAGCAATCAACTTGCTGAGTTCACGAGTATTTTCAACCTTTTTACCATTTACAGAAAGTACAATATCTTTTGGCTTTATTCCGGCCTCGTCAGCCGGATCGCCAGGGAATACTTCAGTTACAAGAACACCTTTTCCTTCTTTAATTCCATAATATTCCGAGAGTTCTTCGCTGAGATCCTGGATTCCTACACCAAGCCATCCCCTTGTGACCTCGCCGCTGCTTTTAAGCTGGTCTACAATCCTTTTTGCAGAATTTATAGGAATTGCAAATCCTAATCCCTGGCCACTGGCAATTATAGCTGTATTTATTCCTATTACCTCTCCTTTCATGTTAATAAGAGGGCCTCCACTATTGCCGGGATTTATTGAGGCATCTGTCTGTACAAAATCATCATAAGGTCCTGAGCCGATAATACGTCCTTTAGCGCTTACAATGCCTGCAGTAACTGTATGCTCCAGTCCGAACGGGCTGCCTATAGCCACAACCCACTGACCGACTTCCAACGCATCGGAATCACCCAGTTTTACAACAGGAAGGTTGTTCTTTGATTTTATTTTGATAAGGGCGATGTCAGTGTTGGGATCGCGACCAACGATTTCAGCATCAAACTCTTTGCCGTTTTTAAGCTTTACCTTGATCTTGTCTGCGTCTTCGATAACATGATTGTTGGTGACAATATAACCTTCTTTATCAATAATAAAACCGGAACCTAAACTTCTCTGCTTAAATTCCTTCTGGAACTCATTGCCGAAAAATTTGCCGAAAAAGTCATTTAAAGGGTCTTGTTTGCCAAAAGGGCTGTTGAAAAAATGTTGATAAACACGGCCTCCGCCCTTTATTGTTTTGACGGTTCTTATATTGACAACAGCAGGGCTTGCCATTTTTGCAAGGTCGGTGAAATTTTCCGGTACCTGATAGGAGACTTTTGTTTTTGCCTCAGAGACTTGTGCCGGGTAAAAAATTGAAACCACCAGAAAGGCTGAGATAATAGATATGATGGTAAAAAAGGCCTTTTTACCCGTTGTTTTTTTTATATTTTTACAATCGTTCATAAAATAATTCCTTTTTGTATTTTTTATAACCTATCCCTGTTTGTAACAGTTTACGATTAACGATTTAAGGTTAACGGTTACTAAAAACATAAAACTGTTAACCGTGAACTGTAAACCGTTATTTCTGTTCTTTGACATAAATTATCCTGAGATCATAAAGAATATTTTTCAGCAAATTCTCTTCTTCTTTTGATAAATTCCCTTTTGTTTTTTCTTCAAGCATACCTAAAATATCTATTGTCTGTTTTCCCATGGAAAGATTTTTAACCTTTTTGCCTGCGATAGGGTCTTCCATAACACCAAGGTGTAACAAAGCAGATGCGTTTAAGGAAACTATAAAGGTTGCAAAATTTATTTCCGGCAAAGGAGCTTGGGGCTCTTTTCCTTCTTTTTCTTCTTCTTCTTCTTTAGTTTCTTGTTTTGGAGGCTCTTTTTTTTCTTCTTCACTTTCTTCAGCAAAAATTCTCCGGTCTTTTACAGTAAAGCCTGATTTTTCTTCCGACATGGCTAATCTCCTTATTAATTATCCGCAATCCATCAATCTTAAAGTTCAAAGGATATAACACTCTTTACAAGCGGCAGGGCATGTAATTTTTCAAGGACATCATTGGGGATTGGTATATCAGTTCTTAGAAAAATAATATTTCTTTCACCCTCTTTTTCCTGGCCGACCTGCATCTTATCTATGTTAATATCATTTTCTCCGAGGGTAATGCCAATACTGCCTATGGCGCCCGGCTTATCAATATTGTTTATAAGAACCAGATGTCCCTGCGGGACCATTTCAACCCTGAAATTATTTATTTTAACAACTCTCGGCTCTTTTTTGCCGAATAATGTTCCTTCCACTGTGGTAGTTGTTTCAGGACTGATTGCGCGTACAGTTATCAGATTTAAATAATCTTCGGATTTAGAATGAGTTGTCTCTGTAACTCTAATACCCCTTTCCTTTGCAAGAACAATTGCATTGACGAAATTTACATCATCCTTTACCACAGGAGTAAGCAGCCCTTTCATTATAGCCCTTGAAACAGGTGAAAGGTCAAGGCCCATAAAATCTCCTGTATAATCAATAACTACTTCATTTATAGGCCAGCTTGCAAGCTGTGCCTGAAGGCAGCCGATCCTCTCCGCAAGTGTTAAAAAAGGTCCAAGCTTTGCCATGAGTTCGCCGGTCACAGAGGGAATATTTACAGCATTTGTTATAGTTCCGTTTTTAAGATAGTCAATTATCTGTTCTGCGACTGCAACCGCAACATTGGTCTGGGCTTCCCGGGTAGATGCTCCGAGGTGCGGAGTACATACCAGACGATCCATTTTAAGGATGGGCGAGTTGAAAGGAGGCTCGATTTCGAAAACATCCAGGGCTGCTCCAGCTACCTTTCCCGATTTCATGGCCTCATAAAGATCATCTTCTTTAACAATACCACCGCGAGCACAGTTTATAATCATAACGCCGTCCTTCATCTTATCAATAGCATCTTTATTGATAAGGCCGGTGGTCTCTTTAAGCTTTGGAACGTGCAGAGTTATGTAATCAGATTTTTCGTATAATTCGTCCAGAGAAGCATATTTAAATCCCGCCTTTTCTATAAGTTCCGGCACAACAAAAGGATCATATATAATAACTTGCATTTTGAGTCCGCGTGCCCGATCTGCAATAATTGAGCCGATTTTACCAAACCCTATAACACCAAGAACCTTGTTATACAGCTCTCTGCCCTGCAAATTCTTTTTTTCCCAGCGTCCAGCCTTCAATGATGAAGTCCCCAATGGTATATTGCGTGTTAAGGAAAGCATTAGAGCTAACGTATGCTCAGCAGTGGTAATAACATTGCCACCGGGCGTATTCATCACGGCCATACCTCTTTTCGTTGCCGCCGGTATATCCACATTGTCGAGACCGATACCTGCACGGCCTATGACTTTTAAACGGGTTGCCTTTTGCAAAAGATCATCTGTTACTTGTGTAGCGCTCCGTATTACAAGGGCATCATAGTTTCCGATGATTTCTTTAAGTTCATCTGGAGACAATCCAACATTAACATCTACTTCAAACCCTTCTTCTTCCTGAAACATTTTAATCCCTGCTTCGCCGAGATTATCGCTGATCAAAACTTTCATTATTTTCCCCCTAAAACGAAAATTAAATAAACTATATAT
>JAYEFW010000416.1:0-1624 GCA_034658795.1 Thermodesulfobacteriota bacterium | reverse complement strand
GCGGTCAAATGATGGATTACAAAGAAAAAGTAATAAAAGAGTTAGAGGATCTTTCGAAGCAGAAGATTAATGAGGTTATTGATTTTATTGGTTACTTAAAGTCCAAGGATGCAAAAAGAGGAAGAAATAAGAAAATAGATACCCTTAACTACGGATTACATTTTGGATGAAGTTCTCACTGTGCTCCGGAGAAGATTGACACACCAGGTGGTGGTAAAATTTGGAGAGGGTAGTTTACTATCGTACTGGGGTTAAATCCATTTGAGCTGTTTAACCGGGTCCAAAAATAAACCACATCTGACAGAAAAAAGCTCTGGCAAAACATCTCTCATAATCTGAAGCTCCAACACATATAATCCATTTCAATGGAGAAAGATTTTTAGGTCCATATGAATAACAATTAGCTCAGCCATTCGACTTGAATTATCTCTTCTTTTTCAAGCACTTTGAACTCAGGGTCTCCCGAAAGCAGAAAGCATCCGTGGATTTTGGCCAAGGCTGCAGCAAATGAATCTGCATAAGAAATCGGGTAGTTTGCCTTGAGTGTACCAGCCGTTATAAGGAGATTCTCATCAATGTGATTGACAAAAGTCAAAGGAAAGGCCTTGATTCTAGAATAGGCCAAGTCCGCTGAATTCCGCCCTTGTTCTTTAAGTGTGATATAATAAACTTCTCCAAGTTGAATTGCATGTAAATAAAGCCGACAATCGCCTTTACGCGCCTGCTTGAGAAGTCTTTCTATCCGTTCGGAAAAGGGTTCATTTTCAAGATAGCCGATTAAGGCATAACTATCGAGTACGAATCTTTTTGCCATAGCCAACCCTTTTGTTTTCCCTTTCCTTTTCACGCTTTTTTTCCTGAAGATAAGCCTTCAAAATACCAGAACCCGAAAACATCCCACGTGCAGCCTTAATGGGGTCTTCTGAATCCGGTACCATCAAAATGCCCTCTTCTTTTTCGATCCAACGAATAGATGTAGAAGGGTGTATTCCGTATTTTACCCTTATTCTTTTAGGAATGACGACCTGCCCTTTGGACGTAACCCTTGATTGTGCGGCTTGCATTTATGTCTCCTCATTGATTATAGTAACTACTCAGGTTGATAGGCTGAAGGCTGAAGACTGTTAGGAAAAAACGCATTTTGAAGCCATGGTTGTGCAAGAATCAGACCCGCCCGCCTTGATAGATATGGTTACACGGGAAGTAAGAAATTGTCAAGATCTGTTTCTTACTTTTTTTGGAAAACCATCCTTGCAGCAGCTATAATGATCGGAGTTTACAGGGAGCCATCCCAAACGACGATAGGGGATGGGGCTTCATTCTTAAAGGTGGTTTTCTGTTGACCATAATCAGCTAATTTGGTATGGATTTTTGAGCAAATCCCTTAGGAAACGAAAATATATGTTGACAGAAATGCGACTACAAATAGACGATTCTATCCTGCTCTCACTGAAGGAAAGCAAAGTCACCTTTATTAAAGAAATGCTTTTTCAACATGTCATCCAATTATATCGAAAGCATAAATTAAGCTTGGGGAAAGCCGCCTTAAGAAAATAGGAGAGTTATAGATAAGCCGATAAAGCGATAAAAAACAACATCTGCGTCCTCTGCGTTTGAGCGAAGC
>JAYEFW010000415.1:4585-7433 GCA_034658795.1 Thermodesulfobacteriota bacterium | reverse complement strand
CGAGCAGGTCTTGAGGGATAATCGCGAACGAGTCAAAACGGGAAAGATGGCAGAAACAGAGGTCATGGAGGCAGAAGCCGGTCTTTTGTTACGCAAATCCCTGGAAAGCGAAGCAAAGCAGGACATTGTCACTGCTATGAATGATTTGCGTGGATATATCTCCTCTTCTGTTGGAGATAAAGATATAGAGATTGAGTTTACAGATCGAATTGAAATCAATATCGTGGATCGTGATTTAACAACGAGTATTATGAATGCATTTAAACTGAGACCGGAGTATATAGCAACTCGTGAAAAGATAGAACGTGAAAAAATCCGGGTCGCGTTTGCGAAAAACCAGAGGTGGCCTCAATTCGATTTAAAGGGTAGCTACGGGTTGAATGGTCTTGAGGATTCGGTTGGAAGTTCCTGGAATGAGGCATTTGAGAGGGATTTTAAGTCATGGACTGTAGGGGTGGAGCTGAGAATTCCGTTCACTGGCGGCATGAAAAGTCGGAGTG
Organism: Thermodesulfobacteriota bacterium; assembly: GCA_034658795.1. Lineage (GTDB taxonomy): Bacteria > Desulfobacterota > Desulfobacteria > Desulfobacterales > ETH-SRB1 > B13-G4. Next base: position 6,933 of record JAYEFW010000415.1, on the reverse strand, counting down.
AACTGGCCGCTGCCAAACGCCGAAAAAGACAGGCTCTTCTTGAGCTTAAGGCAGTTGAAGTGGCGATGATAAATGGCATAGACACGGCTTACAGGAAGGTTGACAGCGCCTCTGAACAGGCATTATACTATCAAAAAGTTGTTGATATAAATAAGCATTTGCTTGAAGTAGAGTTGGCGCGGCTTGATGCAGGAAAAAGCAACAGCAGGTCTGTTCTGGAAAAAGAAGAGGATCTCAACAAGGCCAGAGAGTCGGAAATCGAAAGCATCATAACATATGAGAAGGCTATTTTGGGACTCGAGATGGCGGAAGGCTCTCTCCTCGTTTGTTATAATATTGAGGTTATGGAGGTGGATAGGTGATTCTTCGCGCAGATGCTCATCGTTTCTTCTTATTGTGCGTTATTGTTTTGGCATTTCTTCTATCATGCGGTGTCTATCCTCTTTTTGCTGAGGAAACAATTTCTGTTTCCGGGATTACGGAACCGATAAATGACGTGACATTGAGCTTAGATGTAGCCGGCGCAATCAGATCGATTTTTTTTAAAGAGGGCGACCTTTTAAAAAGAGGCCAGGCGATCCTTGAATTGAATAATACGCTTGAAAGCCTTGAAGTAAAGCGACGTAAACTGATCTGGGAGAGCAAGGCCGAAGTGAATGCAGCTATAGAGCGGATGATCGCGTTGAAATCCCTTTTTGAATCGACCCGGGCGCTCTATGAAAGCACTGGTTCTGTAAGCAAGGAAGAACTCAATGAAAAGAAGCTTGACTACAAGCTTGCACTGGCTGAACAAGAGCGACTTGAGATCGCAGAGGAACGGGAAAGAGTTGAATATAAGATGGCTGTGGAAACGCTACGTAAACGTACGTTGTTTTCCCCCATTAATGGGGTTATTATTGAACTGTTTCTGGACACAGGCGAGATTTGCGAAGCAAATCAAGCGCTTGTTCGTGTCGTAGATACCAGCAGATGTTTTTTCGTGTGCAATATTGAGGAGCGGCTCGAAATGGAACTTTCAATGGGGCAATCGGTTCATCTGGAAATCCAAACAGGATCAAAGTCTTTGAATAAAAAAGGAACCATTGTTTTTATATCCCCTGTTGTCGATCCGGCCAGCGGTCTCCTTAAGGTAAAAGCCCAATTTGACAACAGTGGTGGCGAGATATGGCCAGGGGTCTCCGGTTTTATGTTCCTAAAGCAACGAGCAACAAGCAGCAAGAGAGCAACAAAGGAATGAATCAGGCTATCAATGATTTTGAACAGATCCGTCGCTTCACGGGGCCGCCTGGTGAATTTTGGCCGGCATTTTTGGAAGGATGCACGCGTCTAACTGCTGCCAGGCTTGGCCTTCTCCTGGTTCGGGAGGGTACTGACGGTTCGTGGAAAAATTTTTGTCTTTGGCCCGGGGATGCTCGCGGAGTCCTGAAGGCTTCGGGGCTGGACTCCAGGATAGAGGAGATATCCGCAGCTTCCGCGCGCGACGGGCATGCCTGGGAGACTATCGGGCAGGAGAAAAGCAGCGGGATAGCGCCTGGAATAATTCTTGGGGTTCGTCTTGTTCTCGGAGATGAAGAACGAGTTGGTGTGGCGGTCTTTGTCTTTGATAAGACTGATGGAGTGTCTCCGGAAGAGGTAATCTTACGATTAAAACTTGTGGCAGATACTCCTGCAATTTATCAGTCGGGACGTTTATTGCGCCAGTCCAGAGCGGATGTGGTTCAGTTTGCCGAGGCTCTTGATCTGATGGTTTTGCTCAATGCAGAGAAAAGATATCTGGCAACGGCCATGACCTTTTGTAATGAAGTAGCCTCTCGCTATCAATGCGCATGCGTTAGTCTCGGATGGCTGAAGGATGGCTATGTTCGCCTGCAGGCGATCAGCCACATGGAGCGATTCGAAAAGAAGATGGATGTTGTCCAGTCTCTTGAGGCTGCCATGGAAGAGGCCTTTGATCAGGATGAAGAGATTGTTTTGCCGCAGCCAGAGGGGAGTACCTCCGTGGTCAGAGATCATGAAACCTTTTCCAGTGGCCAGGGTGTGCAATATATGGTTTCTCTTCCGATCAGGCTGGATGGTGAGCCCGTAGGAGTTTTGTCCTGTGAGCGCGCAAAAGAGGCGTTTTCAGAGATAGATGTCCGGGGATTGCGGGTGCTGTGTGACCAGGCAGCCCGGAGGCTGGGAGATCTGAAGAGAAATGACCGGTGGTTCGGTGCAAGATTGGCTGTTTCGGCACGAGAGACATTGTCCCGATTTTTCGGAATAGAACATACATTTGCTAAATGCATGGGCATCCTTGCATGTGTAATTCTGGGTATTTTTCTCTTTGGATATTGGAACTACAGAGTGGA
>JAYEFW010000415.1:0-4485 GCA_034658795.1 Thermodesulfobacteriota bacterium | reverse complement strand
TTTTTTCGTCTCCGTCCCGAGGCATACGATTTTGTATCGCGGCTGCGTCCGGACCGGACAGTAGAGGAGGTCTGGGAAGAATCTCTGGAACGATATCCTGATGATGCACCTGGACAGGAAGACGTTATACAACTGCTGACCCAGCTTCATTTTGCTAATCTCCTTTATTTTGAGGTTCCTGCTGATAGCGCTAAACTCTTCGAGCGTTATAAAAAACGGCGCCGCCGGGAAATCCGATCAAAACTCCTTAGCATCATGTTCATACGTATTCCACTTCTGGACCCTGAAAATTTTCTAAAGCGATTCTTGCCGGTAATCAAAGTTCTGCTCGGGCCTGTCGGAGCGATCGTGTGGATAGCTGTGGTCGGCACAGCACTAAAACTTGTCCTGGATCGCTTTGATGCGGTTATGGAACAGGCTCAGGGAATTCTTGCTCCTGACAATCTTATTCTTCTTTATGCTGGTCTTGTCGTGATTAAAACTCTCCACGAGTTCGGACACGCCATGGCATGCAGGCGTTTCGGTGGAGAAGTCCACACAATGGGTGTAATGCTGCTCGTTTTTACTCCGCTTCCTTATATGGATGCAACCTCAAGCTGGTCGTTTCAGAGTCGATGGCATCGTGCATTTGTAGGGGGCGCCGGAATGATTGTTGAGATCTTTGTGGCTGGGCTGGCTACATTTTTATGGGCATATACAGGGCCGGGGACTCTTCATAGCCTGGCCTATAACATGATGTTTATTGCCTCTGTATCGACACTCCTGTTCAATGCGAATCCCCTCCTTCGTTTTGACGGCTATTATATTCTTTCCGATCTGCTCGAGGTTCCCAATCTTCATACAAGATCTCTTAAGCATTTGAAACATATAGTGGAACGGTATCTTTTTGGCTGCAAGGACTCTCACAGTCCCACGCAGAGCTTGAAGGAAGCATCATGGCTCAGTATTTTTGGTGTATTGAGCGGCATTTATCGGGTCATTGTTTTTACAGGTATCATCCTTTTTGTAGCAGATAAATTTCTCCTTGCAGGACTTATTATGGCTGCAATGTGTGTGATTTCATGGGTGGTGGTTCCGGTTTTTCGTTTGATCAAATATCTTGCATCGAGTCCCCGTCTAACCAGGACGCGACTGCGGGCAGTATCTGTATGCGGAGGTATTTTTTTTGCGGTTTTGTTCTTTCTTGCAGTATGCCCTTTTCCAAACAGGTTTCGGGCACCCGGTGTAATGGAAGCTGTCCAATATATCCGTGTAGTCAACGACGCTCCTGGTTATGTGGATGCAGTGCTGGCTCCTTCGGGGAGCAATGTTCATGCAGGGGTTCCGCTGATTGCATTATCAGATCGGGAATTAGAGTTTGAAATTGAGGCCGCAACAGCACAACTGGAGGAGACGTTGGCACTTGAACAGCGTGCTATGAGTGGTCAGACCGCTGACCTTGCGCCGATCCGGAAACGCATGGAAACCATTCAAGCCAAATTAAAAGATCTAAGGTCTCAAAAAGCTTCTCTTATTGTAAGGGCAAGGGAGGCCGGGGTGTGGGCGGCGCCTCAGAGCAAGGAGATGGTTGGGGCGTGGATCCCGAGAGGATCGCTGATCGGTGAAATTGTGAATCAGAAAGCGTTTCGATTTTCCGCGGTTGTTTCCCAGGAGGAGGCTGCAAATCTCTTTGTCGATCAGATAACAAAGGCAGAAGTTCGTCTCTTTGGACAGTGCGGGATAAACCTGGATGTAACAGACTATCGGATAATTCCGTTTCAACATGAGAGATTGCCGTCAGCGGCCCTTGGATGGTATGGTGGTGGTGAGGTACCAATATCGCTTTCCGATGAATCAGGCCTTCAGACAGCAGAACCATTCTTTCAGATATATGCGGATTTGAGGCCTGACCAGTCAGTGGCCTTTTTGCATGGAAGGGCAGGCAAGCTTCGGTTTACTTTGCACCCCAAATCTCTTCTTGTGCAGTGGGGGAGAAAGTTTCTCCAACTTCTTCAAAAAAGGTATCAGATTTGAATCTGCCGACACAAGATTACCGCCGCACACATTTCATAGCCCCTGATAAAGTCCATCAAGGATTGGATGCTATGGTTCATGGACTTGTTGGGCGGTACCACAGGCGCTTGCAAATTGACCGGTCGATCAGGAAAGACGCGGAAAAGATCAGCACAATGGCCGATGAGCTGCGCCATTTATCAGAGCGGAGACTCCGCGAGCGTCTTAAGGAGATGGCAATCCGATTTCGTCGTCATGAAAAAGGGCGTGATGAGATCATTAATGATGTTTTTGCTGTTATCGTGGAGGTTGCGGATAGAACATTGGGACTCCGGCTCTATCCTGTCCAGATCATGGGAGCTATGGCTCTTTATAAGGGGTATTTCACTGAGATGGCAACAGGCGAGGGTAAAAGCCTGACTGCCTGCCTTCCTGCTATACTTGCCGCCTGGACAGGAAGGCCGTGTCATATTGTAACTGTCAATGATTACCTTGCAGAACGTGATGCAGATGAAATGCTTTCTTTTTTTTCTTTCTGCGATGTTTCAGTGGGATGTGTTACAGGTCAGATGGATCCCGAACAGCGCCGTCTTCAGTATGACAGGGGGATAGTCTATACTACCAGCAAGGAACTGGTTGCTGATTTTCTTCGAGATCGGTTGAGAATCGGTTCTTTTTATAATCCATCCCGCAGATTAATACGGCAGATGCTCTTGCAGCGTTGGGAGGGCGGCGATGGCCTGGTTATGCGCGGTCTGGATACGGCTATTGTAGATGAGGCGGACAGTGTGTTGATCGATGAGGCTGTTACACCCCTTATTATATCCCGCGCCCAGGACAATAAACCAATGGCTGAGATATACAGGACTGCGCACCGAATTGCTGCTTCCCTTGAATCAGACATTGATTATCATCTTGATCTTAAATATAAAGAAATAAAGCTGACAAAAGATGCATTGAAAAAAATTGAGACACTTTCCATGTCGCTCCCGGGGATCTGGCGGGGACCCTCCCGCAGGGTGGAGCTGATTCAACAGGCGCTGACGGCCAGAGAATTTTATAAAAAAGAGAAGCAATACGTTATTCAGGATGGAAAGATAGTTATCGTTGATGAATTCACAGGTCGTCTTATGCCGAATCGTACCTGGCGTCAGGGGCTGCATCAGGCCGTGGAAGCCAAAGAAAACCTTGATGTAACCAGCCCAAGCGAGACCCTGGCACGGATCAGCTTTCAACGATTCTTCCGTTTTTTTAGAAAATTGAGCGGGATGACAGGAACCGGCAGGGAGGGGGCAGGGGAGTTCTGGCATATATATGGATTGCCTTTTATATCGATTCCCACGAACAGGCCGTGTATCAGAAAACAGTTACCTGACGCTGTTTTTCCTGATGCCGATCGGAAATGGGATGCTGTTGTGGAAGAAATTGTCCGATGTAACAAGACAGGTCGTCCAATCCTTGTGGGAACGCGGAATGTCAGAGCAAGCGAAAGGCTTGCCAAGATGCTTACTGCCAAGGACCTGGAATTTAATCTTCTCAATGCTGTTCGACACAAAGAAGAGGCCGTGATCGTGGCGGCTGCCGGCGGACAGGGTCGAATCACAATCGCAACAAACATGGCCGGCAGGGGTACGGATATAAAACTGGGCCGTGGGGTTGTCGAACTGGGCGGCTTGCATGTTATTGCCACTGAGCGGCACGAATCCGGTCGTATTGATCGCCAGCTCTTTGGAAGATCTGCCCGCCAGGGCGATCCGGGAAGCGCTCAGGCTTTTATGAGTGTTGATGATGAGCTGATTCAACGGTTTGTGCCCGGCCCTTTGCGAAAACGATTGGCTTCAGCCATTGAAAAAAAAAGGCCTGTAGCAAAACGATTAGCTGAAAGCATCCTTTCTCATGCCCAGCGAGCAGCCCAGCGTCTTGCCTTTCGCCAGCGCCGGGGAGTCCTGAAGATGGATACATGGCTGGAAGATGCCCTTTCTTTTTCCGGACCAGATTCTATGTTTTGAAAGTGTAATAGTTCACCTATCAAAAAGACCTTGACCTTCACTAACCCAGAACCTTGAACCTCTGAATTTTTACTATTACCTAAGTTGAGCGATTAGCCTTTAGCGGTTAGCTATTAGTTTAATGATTACAGAATGTTTTGCTATTACAAACTTTCACCCATTGGGTGCAATTTCTAATTAACGTAATACCTTGATTTTTCAAAGCTAAACGCTAATGACTAACAGCTAATCGCTCAATTTCCTTAATTTTGTTCCTGACAAGCCTCTGAAAATCAGTAAGAAAAGAGGTTTTTATCCAGTTTCTATAATCATGCCCCAACAATTTACCTGTATCCCGGGATATTTTCTTAGGATCGGCCATATCTATCCTGTTCAATATAGTTTTATAAAAACCCGACAGATCACCAAAACATTCCTTGATCATAGATTCATTGAGTGGATAAGCATTTTTGAGAATAAACCAGGCGTCAAAGATGTCTCTACC
>JAYEFW010000414.1:0-1633 GCA_034658795.1 Thermodesulfobacteriota bacterium | reverse complement strand
TCTCCAGGAATCCACCATTGAGCGGCTTGGAGGAACAAAAACAATTGCTCTGAATGTGCGGATCATAGCTGCCACGAACATTAATCTGGAGGATGCCGTCAAACAGGGAACTTTTCGCGAAGACCTCTTCTATCGCCTGAATGTCGTGCCCTTGAGGATCCCCGATCTGAATGAACGACCGGAAGACACATTGCTGCTGGCGCATAACTTCCTACTGGAGGAGACCCGAAAACTGCAACGCGGGCAGACATCTTTTTCGCCGGCAGCTATTGCCGCCCTGACCGCCCATGACTGGCCGGGCAATGTCCGTGAACTCCAGAATCGCATCCGCAGGGCTCTTGGCACCACCATGGACAGAGTTATCACTCCCGTTGACCTGGGGCTCGAGAAGATGCACATAGAACAGGAAGAACAGAAACTATTCACCTTGAAAGATGCCCGTGAGACGGCCGAGAAAAATGCTGTCCGCCGGGCCCTGGCACTGAGCGGCAGCAACATCAGCCAGGCAGCCAAACTCCTCGAAATCAGCCGTCCTACCTTGCACGATCTTTTGAAAAAACACGGGATAAGCATATCCCTCACCAAACTGTAAATTATTCCGACACCCTTTTAGGCTGATTTTTCCACCCAATTTCCCATCTCTTTCAGACAGCTTTTGTTAATCCTAACAATTACAGGTTTCCAGGTGATTGTATCGCAAAAAAGGCATGGATTGTGACTTCCTGAACCTGTCGGAATTTTTTACAGTGGCCGGGCCGCAGACGAGTCGAAGATTGAAAATATGTGGAATTTCAGATAGTTAAATAAATGGCATGATAGTTGCTTCTAAATAAATAAAAAACAAATGAAAATTAAATCCATTTTTAGTCTTTTAAGAGAGAGGTGGAGAAATGAAAAAGCTTTTAATGGTTTTATGTGCGGTGATGATGGTTTTTGGGATGGTGGAAACTGCAAGTGCTCTTACTTTTATTGATGAGCAATATTTCGATAGGGCCTTAGCTTTAGAGGGAACGGAAGTCTCTATCTCTGGTAGATACGAATATACACATAGTACTGTGGAAGATTTTTTGGGTATTTCTGATCCTCTGGGTCATTTTTCTATAAAAGATGTATTCCTGGAAATTGAAGGTAGTTACGACGTCTACGTGGCTGATGAAGATGGATTTGAAGTCGAAAAGCATGAATTCGAAGTGGAGATAGTGGGACGATTTTATGGTGGAACAATGATTTGGTATAATACTAAAATTGAGGATATTTTAAATGTTGATGTTAATTGGGATTATGCAGGTGATTTGGTTGCGGGAGTGAATTTTCAGAAGGCTATCATTTTACATTCTTCAATCTTTACTGTAGACTATGAGCCTGTTCCGGAACCCTCCACCATCCTGCTCTTGGGCTCCGGCCTCCTTGGCCTGGTGGGCTACAACCGCAAACGCTTCAGCAAAAAGAGTTAGACAGGTTTTGACAGCATTATAAAATCAGATATGGTTTCACAAAATCCCCTGGATCATCCCGGGGGATTTTTTTGTCTCTTTTTCGTAGCCGTTCACGTCTTGAAATTGGAAAGAACGGTACAAAAGCATGAAGGCCAAATTTTCAATTTCTATTTTCAATAAATCAACCTGTCAGATTA
>JAYEFW010000413.1:0-1642 GCA_034658795.1 Thermodesulfobacteriota bacterium | reverse complement strand
GATATGCTTTCTTCCAGGCTTTCCTCTGGAGAAAATGTGAAGATTGTCGGCAGGCAAGAGGCCGAGAAAGTCGTAAAAACCGTTGAAGGTGTTTTAAATGAAGGAAAAGCCAGGGAGGTTGGAGCCAAACTTAAAGCGGATTATGTTCTTTTTGGCAGCCTGACAATTTTTGGAGACAGTGTTAGCATTGACTCAAAAATGGTAGATGTTACAGGAGATAAAGAAACCCTTGCTTTCTATAACCAGACCAAAGGAATAGGTGAGGTAATTCCTAAAATAAATAATTTTGCTGAGGAAATAAATGAAAAGGTGTTCGGCCGGGTTATGCCGTCAAAAGAATTACCTGCAAAGCAACAACCTCAGCCGGAGCGGACAGACAACATATATGCTCATCCTGAAACGCTTGTGCAGTCTTTTGATGATTATAAAATTGCAGGTGAGAGTAGCGATCTAAATCCGGCATTTATTGTTACGCAGTCTAAAAAACACTCAAGGGAATTCTGGAAGAGCAAAAATTTCAGGGAGCTTATAAATGGTATTGCATTAGGTGATGTTGACAACGACGGGAAGATCGAAACAGTAATCATAACTCCTGATTCAGTACATATTTATCGGTTTGAAAATAATCGATTATCAGAAATAATGAAGATAGATGAAAACAAGTATAAAATTTTCATCGGAGTTGATGTCGCAGATATTAATAAGAACGGTTATCCTGAAATATTTATAACAAGCCTGAATCCACAAAGAAATGTCGTCAATTCAATTGTGCTTGAATACGATGGTGAAAATTATGTTAAAATTGTAGATAGTAACGCCTGGTATTACAGGGTGGCTGAACTTCCGGAACATGGAAGTATTCTCTTTGGCCAGAAACAAAAAACAGGCGGGCCTGATACTTTTTCCAGCGAAATATTTGAAATGGTTTGGAACAATACCGAATATGTTCCAGATAGAAAAGTCCTGCCGTCAAACCGCTCAAATTTAATGGGCTTTTGTCTTGGCGATGCTATGAACGACGGTGGAGAAGCTGTTGTTGCTTATAACAAGTCTGATTATATAAGAATTATCAATCAGTCAGGCAGGGTTTTATGGACAGGAAGTATTCATTACGGGGGCAGCACGCATTATTATGAAATGCCATCATTTGAGCCAGGCTCAGATAATCGCCAATATTATCCAATGAGAATAATTATAACCGACATTGACTCAGACGGAAAAAATGAAATTATTGCAGTCAAAAACTATGAATTAACAGGAAGGCTCTTTAAACAGTTAAGAAAATTCAAAGAAGCTCAGATAGAGTCGCTTTCCTGGAATGGCCTGGGGCTCACAACTAACTGGAAAACAGCAAAAATCTCCGGTTATATACGTGACTTTGCTATTGGTGATTTTGACAATGATGGAGAAGATGAAATAGTAGCGGCAGTAATAAGTAAAAGTGGTTCTATTATAGGTACTCATCCTAAAAGTTCGGTTATCTCTTATGATCTAAAAAAGACGGCTCCGTAAATCCCGTTTTAGCGGGACTGCGTTGCGCTACATCCAAATCGTCGGCTTTCTCAGGCACTCAATATCCCGCCTGGCGGGACACCCTTGATCTATCCAGCTTCAGACTTCCACTACCGGTTTTGCCTGTGGA
>JAYEFW010000412.1:0-7536 GCA_034658795.1 Thermodesulfobacteriota bacterium | reverse complement strand
ATTGTCCCTATAAAGGATGAAATCTTCATTAAATACCTGGGAGGAAAGGGGCTGGCTTCATATTTTTTATATAAGCTGAACCCTGAGGGCGTAGATCCTCTTTCCTCTGCCAACTGCCTGATTTTTGCAACCGGACCTGTTACAGGCAGCATTATATGGGGGTCATGCAGGTATGGAGTTTTTACCAAATCGCCCCAGACAGGATTCTACTCTGAGTCCTACGCCGGAGGTAAGGTCCCGGAAGCTATAGATTCAACAGGTTTTGACGCCATAGTTATAACAGGAAAAAATGACAGGCCCTCTGTTCTTGAAATTCATCCCAAAGGAGCTGTTTTTCATGACGCCAGCGATATCTGGGGTCTGGACACATTTGAAACTGAAGACACAGTAAACAAACGATTCGGGCACAAGGCTCAGGATAAAGATAAATGCGGCTCCATAGTAATCGGCCCGGCAGCGGAGAATCTTGTCCGATTTGCGGTCATTCAAAACAACTACTGGCGTTCTGCAGGAAGGACAGGAGTTGGAACAGTCATGGGTTCAAAAAAGCTCAAGGCAATTGTATTTAAAGGCGATAAAAGGAGGTCTCTGTTTGACAAAGAAAAGGTAATAAAGCTTTCAAAACAAATAGCCTTAGAAGCAAAGGACAGCCCTTCTGTTCGTACCTACAAATCCTGGGGAACTCCGAGTATGGTCAAGATAATAAATAAGGCCAAAGCCTTTCCTACAAAATACTGGTCTGAAGGATTCTATGACAAATGGCCGAACATCAGCGCTGAAGCTCTTCATAAGCAATGCAGAGTTGAACCTCATGCCTGCCCAAAATGCTTTATAGCATGCGGTAGAAGGACTACTGTCCTAAACGGCCGTCACGCAGGGCTTAAGCTGGAGGGGCCGGAATATGAAACTATTTATGCCTTTGGCGGCATATGCATGATAGACAGTATTGAAGAAATCGCCTATTTAAATGATATCTGCGACAGAATGGGAATGGATACAATTACGGCCGGTAATCTCTGCGGATTTACAATCGAGGCTGCAAGAAATAAAAAAATAGATTTTGAAATAGACTATGGGAATGTAGATGCAATAGCCGATCTTTTAGAAAAAATTGCTGAAAGAAAAGACATAGGTGATATCCTTGCAAGAGGAATCATATATGCTGCAAAAGAATGGGACATGGATGACATCGCTGTTCATGTGAAGGGTTTAGAGCTGCCCGGTTATGATCCAAGAGTTCTAAAAGGCTGCGGACTTGCATTTGCAACTTCTGACAGAGGCGCATGTCACTTAAGGGCAACCTTTCATAATCCGGAACTAACCGGATTGATCGATCCTGAAATTATACAAGGAAAGGCTAAGCTCCTTGTTGACTTTGAAGATCGCCTAACCCTGTTTGATGCCCTGATTTTATGCAGATTTTACAGAGACCTGTATCCCTGGAAAAGGATAGGTCAAATAATTAACGCAACGACGGGACTGAATGGAGATAAAACTTATCTTAAAAAAAGTGCGGCAGAAATTTCAAACATAGTTCGCAAATTTAATATACGCGAAGGTCTAAAGCCGGAAGATGACAACCTTCCGCAACGCTTGTATAAAAAAATGCTCAAAACAGGTCACAGCATTAAAGAAAAAGAACTCAAGGCTATGCTGAAGGATTATTACAATATTCGCGGTTGGGATAAACCTTAGCGAGCCCTTATTCCCACTCTTTATAGAGCTTCATACGTTCGGAAACTCTTTTTAAATAATCCCGTGTCTCCTGATGATGTAGATTTTTTCTAAGATAAACATAAAGCTCGTCAGGTTTCATGGTATTAACCCTATCAACGGCGCAACCTATCTGTTTCTTTCCACAGAGCGCCCTGCTGAGGTTCCCTGCCCCTGTATTATACGAAGCAATTGCACAATATAGAGCATTGTCCGCATTTTGGACCTTCCTGAAATAGCGATTTTTTATAAGTCCAAGGTAAGCGCAGCCCAGTTCTATATTATTATCTGAATCATAAAGATAATCAGAAGAAAGCTCCTTGCCGTGGCCATAAACATATTTGTAAGCATCCCAGCCACCGGATCTCGGCACAAGCTGCATTAGCCCGTAGGCGGGCACATGGCTTGTTGCCTTTGGATTGAAATATGACTCAGTATGAATAACGGCAAAGGCAAGCGGAACAGAGATAGAAAATCTTTCAGCCTGTTGGCGGACATTATCGAGATATCTATCTGCACGAATCCGAATATGATCAGGTACAAGCAAAAATTTAACCTGCACTCTGACCATATCTCCTTTATCAGTCTTCACATCTTTCTTGATTACAGGTTTTGTTTTTACAATTTCCCTTGCAAACTTTTTTTTGTTTTTTTCTGTAACAGGGTTGCCTTTTTTGTCCTTTAATTGCCCGGCAAGCACGGGCGAGGTCAGAAGAGGTGAAGGGGGAATCTTTTTTTCTTTTGCAGGTTTTGGCGGCAAATCATAATCCCGGTTTTTTCCTTTATCAACGATGACGCGTTCAATTTCCTCTGTAAGTTTTCTATCTAAACTGTCCGGATCCCGATCAACCTCTACCTTTGGTATTACAACTTCCACCAAGACTTCACCTGCCTCAAAATCTACACGGCTTCTGCCGGTCTTATCTTCGGAATATTCAACCCAATCCTTTTTTGTAGAGACAACAAAGTCCTCCCACATGGCTTTTACTTCTCGCTCGAATTCTTCAAAAGCCTGTTTTTCGAATTGCTTATAATCCTCCTCCATTTTTGCCACTTCTTCGAAGAATTCCTTCTCCATATCATCCATTTGGGCAAATAAGGGACAGGCTATAGAAAATATAAAAAACATGACAAAAAATATTACCTGCCGATGACTTCTCATTCTTTCTGTTCCATTAATTCGAGCTGTTTGTGAAGTTTTTCAGAATTTTGTCTCACATAGTCCCGAACTTTGCTGTTTAATTCTTTATTTTTATCAAGTGCTTCATTAAAAGCAAAAAGGTCAAGTTTGCATAGAGAATAGGAAGTTCCATCATTAGGATCCATCCATCTATCGACAATTATAGCTCCATGAAGTGTGGTTTTTGAAAAAGTTTTCAGTGCCTGTTCAACATGTTGTTCTTCCGTAGAAACCAACATATCACCGGCTGTGGTGGAGGCCATGTAATCCTTGGCCAAAACAGCGACATATATCTCAAGAGTTTTAGCTATTTCCGCCCTGGCACGGTCATCTGCTGCTGATCGGGCAAGAGCCTTGTTCTTGATACCGGAAGCAATACCTACTCCATAAAAGACCTTCCCTGTTTCTGCATCATCAAATGCGCCGCTTCCTTTCCAGATCCAATCCGGCCCTTTTGCTTCCCTGGTTGGAGTTGTTGCGCAACCAGCGACAATAAATAACCCCAAAGCAAGAACAACAAACACAATAATTAATCTTTTTGTTTTCATGGTGACCTCCTTTTTTGAGTTTTCGCCCAGCCACTAATTACTTGACCTGCTGCGAAAAAATGTATTTAGTTATATCATCAGCAATATCGGCTGTAAGTATTTTTTTTACTTTAAAAACAGCGCGATCCTCAGCCTGAGACAAGTTAATATGGCCCTCTCTGCCGGTTTTGCCGATACTTCCAAATATAGCTCCTCCCTTCTGATCTATTAAATCAAAATATACCCTCCACCTTACATATTTCCACTCCTGTGCCCCGAATTCAATAGGCCTTATTTCCACATTACCCCTGGCTACAACGCTTGCTTTGTTAAAATCTTCAGAAATAGAAAACCCTTGTCTGTTTAGTCCTTCAACAAGAGCCTCATGAATTTCCGCTGCCCTGTCTCCTTTGACTGAAAGAAAAATAAGAAAATCCCTGAGCAGAATAGTTGTTAAACGATTTTTAATCTCATTAAAACCGGTATCAGAAGAAACACCTTTTCCGGATTTGTTGACGATCCTGAATTCCGCATCGTAAGCCTCTCTCAGTATATATTGTTGAATAGCTTTCTTTAGTATTTTTATTTTTGAAAGCTTGTCCTCTTCTTTTTCTGCATTGTGGATAAGCCTTCTGATTTCAATATCCAACTCCTGAATCTTATACTTCAGTATCATGGCTGATTGTTTCCGATCTAGAACCGCAAGAGCATAAAAAACATTATCAGGTTTTGTCTGCTTAAAAACCTGGGCTATTCTAACTCCGGAAAGGACTTTCTGGGTGGACACCCTGGTAATCTCTTCAATATCGAATCTTTCTGTAACTTTTCCCTTACTTTCGGATGTTGTTTTCAAATATTCCTGAAAAGTACTGGTACGGGAATGAATATCGCTGTAAAATATCTTGGCGATTTCGGAGCGGGCATTATCTTCCGCTGACTGGCGGTCAGGGCCATATCCTACCCCGGTCAAATACATTGAAGCAGGATAAAGCTCGCTTTCTTTGTCTGTCCAGTCCGGCCTTTTCCCCTGCTTGACTTGCAAACTTCTGTTTTTCTCCACTTCAATCGGGTCTGGATATCTGCTTTGCTTATCCTCATTGGAATAAGCCGTGCTTTCTTCTCCAGATTCTTCTGCTTTCAATCCATCAAAAGCCATACTCGCTCTTGCCCGGATCTCTTCTTCATGTGTCCTCTGACTGATAGAACATCCAGCCACTATTAAAACGAGAACTGTACACAAAACAGCCAAATATAATTGTTTAGCAAATCCGCTCAATTCAAACTCCCCTGTAACCATTCGTAATAGTTCACCACGGATTTTCACGGAAATACACTTACTCATTGTTTTCAATTTTCAGTGAAACTCCGTGTCGTTCCATGGTGAACTTTTACAACCATTCTAATTTACAGTGCGAAACATGAAAAACTTTTTTTCACGTTTTTTCACGGTAAAATTTTGGATTTGTTTTGAAATAACAACCGAACGATTAGAATCCACAAAGTCTATTCGCCCTTTATATTCTCCTGGCGGAATAAGTATTCTTCCAAGCCTGATTTCCGACGGCAGCAATCTCCAGTGGCGAACATCTGCCTGCTCCGATGCCCAGCATGCAGCTTGACTTGCGGCTTTGACTAACAATCCAAGCAGTTCGCCGCCCTCACGCTTTGCAGCCTTATAAGCCTGCCTTGCTGTTAGATATTTTGCAGTAGCTCTGGCAATGGCTTTTGCCTTAATTCTGTTTATCCTGTTTTTTAAATTCATTACAGCAATGGAAGCTATATCTTCCATCAATTCTGTTTCAAAAATATATGAACGACCGGTACTCAAATTTTTCAGATAAATCCTGCTGTTAGAAATTCGATATCTTCTTTTATTAAACTCAGGATAAGCGATCTTGACCACATAATTATCAGGCATTGGAACTAAAAAAAATGTTTCAATCTTTACAGGCACCAATCCATTGTAGTGGATAAAAAATATCTCTGCCAGGCTTTTTTTCTCAATCGGGTTAATAAACAAAACGTCATTATATTCATTTTGAATATTCCTGAATTCTTCATGAAAATCCAATTCTCGGGACAATGTAAGTAAATTCTCAATCAGAAAAACCGGCGGAGACACTCCATAGTTTCTAATATAGTCATTTTTATATATATTCTCAGCCTTCCAATAGGAGATATATGCATCATTTATTTCTCCTTTTGCTTCGTAAAGAACGCCCATTAAAAAACGGATAAATGCATCTTCTCTGTAAACATTTTTTTTATCATCTTCATATTGTGCATTGAACATATTTAATTTGTTGTCAATCTTTCTGGCTTCTACAAGGGCATCTTCAAGAGAACCCAGGCCGACATAGTTCATAGCCATAAATAAATTCACCAATGCACTTTCAAAATCTTCACCTCTATATGGAATGGTCTTATCGTTAATTATATAAGATGCGATATGTTTTGAAACAGACTTGGTGTATAGCTCATCCATAATGGACTCAGCTTTAGCCAGGCTCTGATTGCTTTCTGAATAACGATGGGCGAAATGAGCGAGAATTCCTTCATTTAAATAATAAATAACGGCATTCAGCTTATCAAAAGTTTTGGTATTTTCCCTTGCCAGATGCCAGGCGGAATCAAATTCCTGGTTAAGAAGACATTTATCAACCTTTGTATAATACTTAAGGCTGGGAGCGCATGAAAAAAGCAAAAACCCCGACAGGAGAAGAGGATATACAATAATTCTAACATTCTGTCTGATCTTAGGCGAAAGCGCCATTTTGAAAAACTACCACGATAATTTTGGTTTCTCAATAAACTTTTTAATCTTCTTTTCGCCGATCCAAGCCTTAATGTTATTGGCCATGGCAATCAGCTCAAGGTTGACCTGATAATACATTACGGCCTTGCCGCCGGCTTCATCCCTGATAGTGTTTATTTCTCCAATCAACATGAAATCCGCCCCAACTTCCTCGCCGGGGCCCTTCATGGTATCTTCTGAAGCGTGTCTGGCCATATCAAGCCTTTCTTCACGAATCTGTCCCCGTTCACCTTTTGAAGCTACAAATTGCACCTGCCCTGAATTAATCAAAGCCCTTTCAAGATCTTTAACAAAAGTCTGAATATTTATATGCTCATGGCTCCGATTTTTTATAAAACCCACAATAAATGCAGGCACCTGGTTATTTTTGCTTTTAAAACTTTCTAAGAATGGTCGTTTAAGACAATCCCTAATCATATCCTCAGCAACCAGTCTGGAATCAGTATCATTCCAGCGGCCGCTTATATCAACAATTTTATCGACGTCTATTCTTTTTACCTTTGGCGTTGAAGCGCAACTCGTCAAAAAGGAAGCAATTCCTATAATCATAATTATTAAAATAATTCTATGATGTTTCATTTCACCCTCCTGTTCAGGCAGTAAGTATAGACATTCAGCAGAAAACATTTTAACTTGCGACAATTTAAGTATTAAAAATAGATAAATGAAGTATTTATGTCAATCTAAAAGCCTTATTCGAAATTATTATTAAACAATTCACCATTTCTTGACACAGCATATTCAAAGTGTTAGTTATGGAAAAAATCGGGGCGTAGCGCAGACTGGTAGCGCACTTGAATGGGGTTCAAGGGGTCGGAGGTTCAAATCCTCTCGCCCCGATCAAGAAAGTTTAATAAATTAGGCGGATTAGCTATATTGCTTTTCCGCCTTTTTTTGTTTGATTTTTGCTCTTGAACTCAAAAATTCCGTTTAAAAACCTCTTCCTTCAGATATTGAAAAACTAAATGCCCTTCAAACGGAGCGGCCTCCTTTCCAACTGCAATATTTTGCATAAGTTCTATCTTTGCTTTATCAAGGCTTCCAACCTGTTCATCAATCAGTTTAAGGTAGTTATTGGTTGTGCTGTAAATAACAACCGGGCCAAACATAACTTCCCCGCTCTCCTTTTTTGTTAAAGAGCCAATAACGATGTGATTGATAATTTTCATGGCCCTGGGCGGAGACCTGTAACCAAGCAGTTCGGCAAACATAGAAAGGCATTCGAGTACACCATCTGCATCCCATTTTTCCAAAGCATCTAAACCATCTCTTTCAATTTCCTCAATATCAGATTTATTAAA
>JAYEFW010000411.1:0-7561 GCA_034658795.1 Thermodesulfobacteriota bacterium | reverse complement strand
TTTTTAAGCTCGATAATGAGCTGTTGCAGATCCTCTTTCAACATAGAGTCGAGGCTGCTGAAAGGCTCATCCATGAGTAAATAATTTGCATGTGAA
Organism: Thermodesulfobacteriota bacterium; assembly: GCA_034658795.1. GTDB lineage: Bacteria > Desulfobacterota > Desulfobacteria > Desulfobacterales > ETH-SRB1 > B13-G4. The sequence goes on along the minus strand of JAYEFW010000411.1, from coordinate 7,465 downwards.
GCAAGGGCTCTGGCAATAGCGAGCCGCTGTTTTTCACCCCCTGAAAGTTCATGAGGGTATCTGCTATTATGCCCATTTAAACTAACGTGGTCAAGAATTGTAGTAATCTCAGAATTGAGAATGTTTTTGGGCAGTTTGTCTTTCTTAAGAACAAATTCGATGTGTTGTTTCACCGTCATGTGAGGCCACAGGGCAAGGTCCTGAAATATCATGGATAACTTTCTTTTTGACGGTTCAATCATTTTCATTGGTGAGCTTACATCAATACCCTCTATGGATACTATTCCCGCATCCGGTCGTTCAAATCCCGCGATCAACCGTAAGAGGGTGGTTTTCCCTGATCCCGAAGGGCCCAGTATAGCCAAAACTTCTCCGGGAGCAACATGGAAGGAAACCTCCTTTACGGCCTCCACCTTATTATAGCTTTTAGTAATATTCTCCGTTTTTAACATCTAATTTGTTTTCGTAACCTTTTTGTAAGCCATATAAAATGTTCCTGAGAAAACCAGTATGATTCCAATCAATACCAGGCACAGAGCAGCAACCATCTGCTCGGCCCCATAGTGCATGAGATTATAGATTTTAACCGGCAATGTTGTCTTGCCAGGAGGCATAATAAGGAGCGTGGTTCCTAAGTCTCCAACAGAGAGGATAAAACCGATAAAAAAAGCCGCGAGCAATCCGGGTCTAATTAGCGGCAAAACGATCTTGCCGATTACTTTGAACCAGTTGGCAGTAACCAAGAATGCCATTTCTTCTAAGCGAGGGTTCACCTGCTTTAAGGCTGAAGAAGTGACCCTGGTAGTGAAAGGAATAAAGTGAGCCACGTACCCAAGGATAATGATAAGAGAACTTCCATAGATGACATCAGTTATGGGTCGATTCCATACTTTTATCATGCCTATTCCTAAAACAGTAGCAGGGATGGCAAAAGGAATGAGAGTGGCAAATTCCACTACAGTCTTAGCAGCCCGATTGGCCGTTCTCTCTATGAAATAGGAAATAAAGAAAGCTAGACATGCCATGGAGAATCCACCGATGAGAGCCAGTACTATGCTGTATCCAATTTGTGTTTTTGAGGTTTCCAGAACCTTTACATATGTTGATATAGGTCCGGCCACCTTTAAGAGAACACCTATGGGCGTAACTACTGAAAGAAAAAGAATTGTAAAGGCAAATATGCAAGCTAACCCCTGTAGCTGCCCTAAGTGGTAGAGTCTTGTTTCTTCAAAACCGCTCGCAAGATTTACGTACGACCGATCCTTCATATACCATTTTTGCAGCGCTACCAGCAAGAGGGTCAAGCCAACTAATGGCAGCGATAATGCCATTGCGGCCTTTTCATTGTAATAGGCGCTAAACTGGATAAAAACCTCTAATGGATAGACCCGAAGGCGAAGAATATCAGGTACTCCAAAATTTATTACAGAAAAAATAAACACAAAGAGAGCCCCGCAAAGGATGTGTGGGGCAATTAGGGGTAACGTGATCCCTTTAATAGTCTTCCACGGACCGTGGTGGAGTAGGGAAGCCTCTTCCATGCGTCGGTCTATTGACCTGAGACCGCTCGCGGTCAGCAGGGTAACAAACGGAAAGTAGGCCAATGTCAAAACAAAGATTGCTCCGGGTATTCCATAGATATCAAAGGGAGTTTCTTTTAGCGAAAAGAGCTGGGCAATGCATTGGTTAATAAGACCATTTTTGCTTAACAGGTGAGTCCAGACAATAGCATGCATGTAGGGAGGTATCAATATCGGAATAAGATAGGCAATTCCCAATAGCTTTCGGCCCCAAAGGTTGGTTTTTGCCGAAAGAAAGGCAAGAGGGACCCCAATAGCAAGGGAAAGAAGTGTAGCACCAAAAGACAGCCCGAAGCTGTTTTTTATCAATCCGATTTGACGCTTATCAAATAACAGCTCACGATAGCTGCTCAAAGAGAGTTGTCCGTCTGCCCAGAAAGAACCGAAAACCATAAACAGGATGGGGAGTAAGACAATAATACCAAAAATCAGGAAAACTATTGTCTGTATCCACCGAGGCTGTTTCACTCAACTTAGGTTCCAATTTATTTATTAATTTTTCTCATCTTATAAAAAGGTTCTGACAGAATCTATCCGACTTTTCTATATTCTCAGCAATATCATAGTAATCCACATCCATGGCCTTAATGGAAGAAAAAGCGGGCACATGAGGAGGCGTCTTTACTCCGTCCCTGACCGGCATTTGTGCCGATTCGCAAATGGCCAGCTTACTTTCCACCTCTTTGCTTAACAGGTAATCGATCAGCTTCTTCCCCTCCTCAGGATGAGGACTATCCTTGATCATGGCCACTGTATTTGGTATGAGCAATGTCCCCAGTCCATCTCTATCCGGATAAAGCATCTTTACCGGTTTTCCGGCCTGAATTGCCACATTGACATCATCGGTATCGGTGAACCCTATAGGCAGTTCTCCTTCCACGACCATATCCCGCACAACCGAATTGCCGTTCACGATCACCACTTTATTAGCTTTAAGCTCTTTTAAGAACTCCTCTGTTTTTTCCTGCCCCAACGTTGCATAAAGGGCGGCCATATGCGTTGCAGTGGTGCCAAACACAGGATACCCCAGAGCTACTTTTCCTTTCCATTGTACTTTGGTAAGTTCAAATATTGATTTCGGCAGATCTGACTCTTTAAGCAGATTGGTATTATAAACCAGCACCCTGGCCCTTGCGGCAAAACCGGTCCAGTAACCATCTTTATCCTTAAACTGAAGCGATATGTCCTTTGCCGAGGGTGATGTATAGGGAGTGAAAATGCCCTTTTGTTTGAGGAAGATCGTTCTTCCTACCTCTGAGTTCCAGAACACGTCGCACCGGGGATGTTCTTTCTCAGCGAGAAGTCGATTTACCAGCCCGACCGTTTTGCTGGCCTCTACATCGTAAACAGCCTTTATCTTTATCCCTGTCTCTTTTTCAAAATCTCTCAGAATAGGCTCCGAGAATACCTGGTCAACAGAGGTGTAGATGACCACTTCCTTCTGATCCGTTTTTGTACAACCAGCCAACATCCATATAATTGATATCGTTAGCAAGAGTTTAACAAGACTTCTCATTATTCCCCCTCTACAAAGATGGCCACAAAATTAGACCACTATAAACGGCCTTTGATCACACCATAAACAGGCACATGAATCACACTCTGGTCCGGGTCATCTGTATAAATATCTATACGTCCGGAAAGCCTTCCCGCCGGGCTCACCTTATCTATCGTACCTGAAATTTTTACAACATTGTTTTTCTTATCAACTGATGATTGAAGTTGAATAAAAGGCAGGTCGCAGGTTATTTTAAGCACATGGAACTTCTTTCCATCACTGCTGGAAACGGTAATGGGTTGAGATATCTTCCCGCTCTTAGGAATCGTTCCTAATAAGAGTATTTCAGGCTGAACCTGTATGCGGCCAAGAATATTGGCCCAGACAGGCACATCTATTCGCGGTCGCCTCTTAAGGTTTGTGTGCAGCGTGATAACCTCATTTAATGGTCCCACCTGCGCTTCGGATTTCAAACTAATGTCAATATTAATCCCGCGGCTGTTTTCTTCTCTGAACCTGGATGTGGTTGCATTCAGATATTTCTCATTGACCTCGATTCTGTGCAAAACCAATTTGTTTTGCGATAGTTGAAGAAGTCTTACTCTACTGGTAACGGCTTTCCCTTTTTCAACATCCCCGAAGTTTATCCCTTGCGGGACCACCGCTACATCCCGTTTGATAGTGCCTATAATCGTGAGCTCGATTTTCGGGTCATCCGGGTCATTGGAATAGACAGTGATGGTTGTCTCTTGAACCCCTTCAAACCGCTTTGTCTTAAAAGTTGCCCGAATTTCTCCACTGCCTCCTGGAGGAATCTCTTTTTTACTTAAAAGCGCTGCTATGCATCCACAACTTGTGCTTACCCTGGTAATCTGCAAAGGTTCAGAACCTGTGTTGGTAAATTTGAATATATGAGTTATCCTGTCTCCCGGCCCGGCAATCCCAAAGTCGTACACCAGTTCGTCAAATGCCATATGAGGCTGTGGCGGTACGGGTGTAAGCGAGGCACAGGAGAATGAGAGAAGAAACAAGGGGAGCAAGACAATTACAGCATAAAGATTTATCCACGAAGAACACCAAGGGCACGAATAGAAAAACAAGAACTTCGTGTATCTTCGTGTCCTTCGTGGATTCGGATACATTACTTTACCACCTTTACCTTCCGGCTGAGCACCCCGATCTGATCCTTAAAACCGGAAATATTTACAGTCAGCACATGCTCGCCTTCCTCCACGCTTGACAAATCCCATACCCAGTTGAATGGTGTATATCCGGCTTCATCTTCAGCATAAAATTCGCCGTTGAGAAAGAAACAGATCTCAAATTGCTGGTTCTGAAAAATGAGTTTGTCCTGTTCGTCCAACTCCACCTTAACCAGAGTCTTGTCATTCAAAACGGTGACACCATCGCTATCCACCCCCTGAGCATTAACAAACGTCATATTTACATTTGGTGAATAATCCATTGTTCTCGGCAAACCATAATGGTGAGACACTTTCTGAACAGCGCTTGGCCGTTTTATCTTTACAGATCTTTCGGCAGTAGATTTTTTATAATCTCTGTATGTCTGCGTCTTGTTGCCAAAGGCTATGACTGAATTCTCAGGCAGTGTAAAATAGGTCACAATCATTTTGAACTTGGCATGATTGTGTAGATCCACAAGATTGTCCTTGTCTTTTCCATTCCAGTACTCAGTGATCATCCCCTTGACTCTCGGCTTCCAATCCACAAGCTGGTTCATCAAAGGACCGCCCTGGATTCCCATGCGTATCATAACCCTTCCCATCTCGGGCATTTTGTAAGTAATAGTCTGGCTTTGAGAATTAATGTCGGCAGTTGTTATGTCGTGCCCTGCACCTCCTGAAAAAGTGGTCGGGTCATAGATCTCTTTAACGCCGGATTCGTCCTCCGCTATGATGGTAAAGAAGTAAGCTTCATCCGGCACAAGATTCCCGTCCAGGTCCTTTCCGTCCCAGATGATCGTCTGTTCTCCCGCATTCACGTTTTTCTCTGCGGCAAGCATCCTGATCAAACCATGGTCAGGGTCATAAACCTGCACGGTTATTTTAGCCGGTTTTGAGAGGTGATAATAGAGAGCTACTTCCTCGCCAAGGCCAGGATTAAACGAGGGCTTGGATGTTTTGACGTCTGATAGCAGAGTACCAAAGAGCGGTGTGACAGATTCCTTGGTGGGAAGCGCCGGTTCCTCCATGGCTTGTGTGGGTATTTTTGCGAGAGGTGGCGGTGTGACCGGTTTCTGCTCTTTGATAATCTGTTGAGGGGCGCATGAGCAGACAAACAACAAGAGAAGAAAGACTATAACTTTTTTCATAAATACTCCTTTTTGTAACCGCAGATGAACACAGATAAACGCAGATTAAAAGTTGTTTACAAACCTCCGTATTTGAAGCTTTGGCTGGCCAAAATTAAGTATAAGTCCCAAATTCAGACCGGTAGCCTTCAGGTAGTTTAATAGTTGAGCTTCATGGATTTTGTCAATTGCCTTTATGGCTTTTAACTCCAGAATAACGGCAGATTCGACCAGAATGTCAGCAATATAGTCCCCAACAATTATGTTATCGTAAATCACTTGGATCGGTTTTTGTTGTTCAACGGACAGCGAATTTTTTCTTAATTCATGAGTCAAGGCATTTTCATAGACCTTTTCCAGAAAACCACAGCCTAACGTATTGTGGACTTTAAAAGCACATCCGATAATCTTCTCCGACAATTTGTTTTGATTATCTGTGTTCATCTGTGTTTATCTGCGGTTCCATTTTCATTACCAAGCAACATCCTTACACTCAACATCCCTATCCCCAAACGGCCTCATCCTCCTCAGCCCCCCACTCTTCATATCCTTGATCCATATCTCCATCTTGCCAGATCGTGTGGATACAAAGGCCAGCTTATCCCCGTCAAGCGTCCAGGCTGGACTTACATCCAGACCTTCATCCATAGTTATCTGCTTCAATTGCCAGTCTTGGAGGGACAAAACCCATATATCATAATTTCCGCTCTTGTCAGATGAAAAAGCGATTTTTCTACCATCTGGTGACCAAACAGGCTGCTGACAAAGTGAATTAGTCATCAAAAGCTGCCGGGCCCAGCCGCCTTTTGGATCTGCTATCCAGAGTTCCTGGATGAGCCGACCGCATTCGCCGGAACAATGCATATTTGCATAAATCACACGGCTGCCGTCCGGCGACCATGCAGGCCACATCTGTATTGCAGGTTGATCGAGGACCCTTTTTGAAGTTTTTGTTTCAAGGTCATGAATCATCAGGTCTGTATCATCACCTTCTTCCGGCGGTCTGAACTGTGCAAAGGCAATTTCTTTTCCATCCGGCGAAAAGCAAGGACTGATTTTAGGCGTTTTTGCCTTGCCTGCAGCGATCTGAAAGGTTTCTCGGCTGTCAATGTCCACGATATTTAAATTACCGTCACTGGTTGCATAAACGATCTTTTTTTTGTCCGAAGACCAACAAGGAGCTTTTTCATCATACAATGTATTTGTAAGCCGAACCGGATTTTTACCATTATTATCTGTTAAAAACAGATCCCAGTTGCCGTCCACATTGGCCACAAGGGCAATATCCGAATAGGCGTTCCCATAACATAACAGAACAAGGAATATTGTTATTAGTGTAAACCGATTCTTTATCATCTATCTGTTCTTCTTATCTGTGTGCATTTGCGTTTATCTGCGGTTCCATAAAAAAATCCACCAAGAACACAAAGCCACACCAAGAAATTCAACAACGAAAACTTAGTGTTTATTCGTGTTTTTAGTGGATTAATATTTGTTGTTTCATTTCAAGTAATCTCTGCGGTGAACAATAAAATTCTTCGTGCCCGTGGTTCAGTTTGTATCCTTTTTCATTGACAGTCAACTGGAATTCAAGCATACTTGTTAAAATAAAAACATAGCCATTTTAATTTGTTACAGCATAGATTGAGCGCCTAATACAATAATCCATAATGGAGAAATAAAAAATGCCCTCAACCATTTTTGATAACGTTAAAGGAAGCGACCTTCCTAAAATCTGGGCAAACAAAATAGATATTATCCCTGATAAAACCTATACTGTCATAATTCAGCCCCAGGAGGAGCGCCAGTCACTTCAAAAAATAATGTCCAAAATAAGCCGCAATGCTAAAACGCGAGGAATGACGCCGGACATTTTGGAAGATATCCTCGGTAACAAAGTCAAGCACATTCTATGAAGGTATCAGGGCGATTGCATCAAAATTTGGCACAATTTTTGATTCTAAATAAATCAATAGGTTGCAAATACCGTTTCAAAAATAAGCACTGATAAGCTGCTTGCTGCATTACGTAACTATTTGATTTTTAAAGGTCTAAAATTTTGATGCAATTGCCCTG
>JAYEFW010000410.1:0-1658 GCA_034658795.1 Thermodesulfobacteriota bacterium | reverse complement strand
GAACAGGCTTGATCCAGGCGAGCCGTTAGACAAAGACATATATGGACTTGCACCAGAGGAGCTTGCCAACATACCTTCGGCTCCCGGTTCTTTGGAAGAAGCGCTTTCAGCATTAAAAGAAGATAATGAATTTTTGCTCAAGGGTGATGTGTTTACGGAAGATGTAATAGATATGTGGATAGAATACAAGACAGAGAATGAGGTCAACCCAGTAAAACTTCGCCCTCATCCGCATGAGTTCTTCCTGTATTTTGATATATAGTACCTGACGGAAACTCATATAGACTTTCAGATAAATAATTTCACTGCGTTATCAGTCGTCGACGTATAACTAATACGCCTTCCTCCTTCTGGCCTTGTGAAATGAATTATCTGAAAGTCTATAGTTGCAAGAAGTTACCATTGCTTTTACTTTTGTAATTGAGGACCATTTAGGGAGGCATAGGGGAAAGCCGCGAAGTCGATCTTTCAATGCATTGTGGCCTATTAGGTTTATCTTATCGCTTCTAATTTTTGAAAAGGATAGGGTTTCCTCGGGCCGTGGTGTCATTGATTCCTCTATCCGATCGTCATTAAGGGGGTAGTCTTGCTTGTAGAATATGGAATTTTAGGAGGCAATGCTGCAATTGATATCTGGGAATTTACTTCTGACACATTCCTATATTTTTGGCATTCAATTGATATGCGTCTTGTTGTTGCTTTTGGCATTCTATTGTTCCTATTTATATTATTAAAGAAATAGACTGCAATGTTTAAAAAATGACCTACAGTCACTTTTTATGCCTTTCTTTAATTACCAGATACGGTTCGATCTTAATATTGGTGCTGCATTAATTGGCAAGTCTCCAAGTCTCCAAGACTACAATTATCCATAACCTGTCGAATATAGTTCAATGTTATGTTAGCAGCAGGTATTTTTTGAAAACTTTTACGCTGATTCTTACTTTCTTTTATCTTATTTTTTGCGTTACTTCTTACTTACTATGTCTGTATGCTCAGGAATTAGCAAAGCCCGCTTGATTTTTAATTACCGTCAAAAAATCTAAGCTGTACTTTTTGGGGAAGGATTTTTTTGTGATAGAGCTTCTCAAAGAAACTTGTTAGCCCTTTCAATTGCAGGGGATCAAGATTGTAGTCCAATAGCTCGTAGTATTTTCTGCAGATGTCTATATCTATTCCAAGAATTTCTGAAGCTTTATTGGCAATATCTTCTAAATTTTTCTTTCCTTGTTCCTTTGAGATATCAAATAGTTTTATTATTGATAATACAACTTCCGGCTTTTTATCTGCAAATGATTTTCGTACTGCCCATAATGCAAAGACAAACGGCAGACCTGTTAATTCCAGCCACATCTGGCCAAGATCATAAATATGATCGAAATGAACATGCCATTTTTCTTTTAAAGCTTTGTCGCCGATAATAAGTGCTGCTTCAGCATATTTTTTGATTTCATCAGAGCATTGAATCGGCCTTGTTTCGAATACAGGTTTCACTTTTTTTATTGAAAAAAGAAGTTTTATAAGCTCTGCGGCTGCCGCAGATTTGTCTGTAATCAGCACTTTTTTATTATCTAAGGCCTCGAAAGGCTTTTTACTTACAAGAATGACACTCATAACTCTTCCAAAGCAGGAGATTGACAGGTCGGGCAGAAGCAGCC
>JAYEFW010000409.1:0-1662 GCA_034658795.1 Thermodesulfobacteriota bacterium | reverse complement strand
TTAACCAGAGATAAGAAAGCCAATCTAATAAAAAAACGCAAAATTCTTGCGATACAGAAGGTTTTTCAATGTACACGGTGCTCCTTTAAATGCGAAAAATGCGGCTCTCAAATTAGTCTCGCACATCAAAAGAAAAATGATTCCCGCAACATTAAGGTATCATATCGACTCTGCGAGAGTTGCATGGAAGAATTTAATGACTATATTGAAAAAATTAAGGGAAAAGGAGACTCTGACTCTTACTGGCACAATGATGCCTGGATAGATGTCTGGAAAACGTGGATAAATCATCAGAATGCCATTAGCCAATATCTAAAGTCAAAAGAGTTTAAGCAGCTTCTGCAGGAATTTAAACAGAACGAGCACAATAAATAGGAGGATTTTATGTTTGGAATTGGTATGCCTGAACTTATAATAATACTTGTTATTATTCTAATTATATTTGGAGCCGGCAAACTTCCGGAAATCGGAGCAGGTGTAGGCAAAGCAATAAAAAATTTTAAAAGCGCAACAACCGATGCTGAAAAAAAAGAAGCTGACAAACTGGACAGTGGTGATAAAGGTGATAAATCATAAAGCTTCAATTTGTTTCAACAGGTTTTACATTTATGATATTCCGGAACCAACCGCCCAGCACAACACTATTACTGTAATAATCGCACAACTTCCGGCAAGAATTTTGTGAAGCAGGCTTTCTCTATTTCTTTCATTATAACCTATAAAAAATCCAATAGCGGCCCCTGCCAATATTCCAGCCCCGTGCCCCCAGTTATTTATGCCTGGCACAACAAAACCGAACAGCATAATTCCAAGCGCCCATCCGCCGATTTGCCTGTAAATGGCATGCCCATAAGTCCCGCCCCGGCTTTTGCCATAGTAAATGGCCGCCCCTATCAAACCGCATATGGCGGCAGAAGCACCTAATGTGAATGCAACACCGGCTAAATAAGAAATCCTGAAACCGATAATTCCGCTTAGAGTATAGATGATAAACATCCGGTAAACACCATATTCCCGACTGACCAGGGGTGCTATCTGACTGAAGGCAATCATATTAAAAAGAATGTGCAATATTCCTCCGTGAAGGTAATTGGCGGAAACTAATGTCCACCATCCGTGCATCTTGTCAACCGGGATGGTCCCTGTTGCTCCCAGTAACAGAAGGCTTCTGTTTTCAGGAGACAGGATATGAAATGGATTAAACGAAAGGCCCGGCAAACGGGAATTAAACAAAAGCGATATAATGTACATGCCTATGTTGGCATAGATTATTGCTTTGATGATCTGGTCGGCACTGCTAACTCCTTGAGTCCATAAATTATTTTTCCACCATGCACCTGGCTTTGATATGTTACAGTACGGGCAACGAGATTCATCGGCGCTTATCAGTTTTCGGCAGTTTGGGCAAATAATCGACCCTCTCTTGTGATTTGTCATGACTTGACTTAACCTTTCGAGGTATAGAATTCTTCCTGAATTTTTCGATAAGATAGCACTGCCTCGCATCATTGTAAAGAACGCTTATAAAGAAAAATCTTAAGATCTTAAGGAAAATCTTGACAGCTATGAGCTGCTTTGTTATTTAAACAAATTTTTAATTCTTTCATTAATTTTTTTAAATTCATTCCTTGCTCTGAATTATTATTATTTCAGGGCTTAATA
>JAYEFW010000408.1:0-1663 GCA_034658795.1 Thermodesulfobacteriota bacterium | reverse complement strand
CAGATGGCAGAAGAGATAACGAATGTACGGCCTGCTGTGATCAGCCCTGAGAGAATTGCATCTCTGGATCATCTGCGGCGGTTCAGACACTTGGTACGTAACGTGTACACCTTTAATTTGTCCCTTGATAAGTTGAAGTCGTTAATAGCAGATCTTCCTGGATTGTGGTTGCGGGTACAAGCCGAATTATTGGCTTTTGCCGACTTTCTATCAGAATTATCCAGACCAAACCAAACTTGATTATATTCTCAAGTTTTCGAAAAATAGTTCCTGTGAAAATCGGCATCTGGTGTATTTTTGGACGGGTTTGAGGGACGGGTTTGTGGGACGGAGTTAGTTTAATAGTTTATCATCATTCTCTTCTACAAATTTTCCCCCTCGCTTGATGGCCCGCGAGACTGCTTGGATCTAAGCTGCCAATTTATTCAGGAAAGCTTCATTTCCCTCATACCAAAACAATCCAGGCAGGTATCACCGGATTTTCTCCAGTACATTATGGCCTATGGTATCGAGCGGAGGAAAATCTTTCACGACGACACCAACCGGGGACAAGTTTGTTCGCCGCCGTCCCCATCTTGGTCCCTTCTTTCTGATATCGGTATAGGCACGATTTCCTTTGAGGCTTTTGAGGATATCATTTTGATGGGGGAAAAAGAGGGACCAGCTAACAATGCTTATTTTCTCACAAGACGCCGAGAGCGCAGTGACCTTGGGGTCGTGATCCATATTTCCACTTCTCTCGACTTTACTGTAAGTCCTTTGACCGCGATCTTCTCCTCTATCTGATCCAGAACATCGACAATTGTCACTCTATGCGAAGGTAAAACCTGATCATTTTCATGTTTATGATGCGGATAAGTACTCATTTCTCTCCAATGAGGCTTATTATCCCACCTGGCTATTAACTCACCATCATTCTTCTGGCAATGGTATGAGTATTTCTGGTAATTTTTAGTATGAAGCTCTGTAATATATAAAAGACAGTTTTTCTTGAGAACTGCCTTTATCTTTATGAGTTTGACAGAATCCTCATCAATAAGTTCAAGGACTTCAAAATCAAGAACAATGGCTGAATGTCTGAGAGCAGAAATTATTTCATACAAAGCTTGAGATCCTTATATTTTCTATTCCATTCCTTGTACGCGAGCAAAAAACCCTCCCACAGTAGCAAATCATCCCATTCCTGAAAGCTTTCATCCCCTTTTTCTGTTTTTTTCTTGAAGGAAGCATAATTAGTCCCGTATTTTGACTCAAACATCTTGATTTTGCTTTTATATAAATCCTTTTTCCCAAGTGCCTTATCAAGTAGCAACTCTATGATTTCGTTACTTCTGATGTCAGCAGCAATAGAAGGCGGTATTCTCAGTGTCACCTCACTGGTTTGAATTTTTTCCATTGCGATTCTCCTGTTGTCTTAATGTATGATCTGAGGGACATCATTGACCCCAATTAATGATAGGAAATGGTTGCCAACATAAACAACATATCTCACTGGTACAACCTTTTCAGTTTGAGGGACGGAGTTAGTTTAATAGTTTAACATCATTCTTTTCTACTAATTTTTCCCCTCGCTTGATTGCCCGCGAGACTGCGTGGACCTATGTTGCCAATTTATACAAGAAACCTCATTCCCCTCATACCAAGACAGTTCAGGCTCGGTGTC
>JAYEFW010000407.1:0-1672 GCA_034658795.1 Thermodesulfobacteriota bacterium | reverse complement strand
GTGACGAGCAGAAGAAAAAGTGTATAAAAAGGAACTGTCTTCTCCGGGAGGTTATCTTCCACACTCTTTTTTGAATAAATGGCAACAAACAGACTGATAAACGATACAATGACCAGCACAAATGCGCTAAGATGGTCCAGCATATATTCTATCCCCCACGGAGGAGTCCATCCACCAAGACGATAGGAAAATTTTCCGGTCGTCATCACAGTATTCAGCACACTTAAAGAGGAGATAAGAGGTATGATAAGGACGGCGACAACCCATGGATAACAAAATTTCTTTTTCCACCACCCAATCACCGGGACAAAGAGGGAAGCAATCAAAGGAACCACTATAATCAGCGCTGCAAATTGTTCTGCCATTTTAGACTCCTGTTTCCTTTCTGATCATCAGGATCTCATCTTCTTCTAAGGTATTATATTTTCTATAGATTACAATGAGAGTTGCAAGCGCAAGCCCGGTCGTGGCTATAGACACCACAATAGCCGTCAACATGAGTACATGGGGCAAGGGATTAATATAGTTGGCAGCTTCGATAACTTCATGGCCGTGGCCATGACCATGGCCGGAAAGTATCGGAACTGTCGCGCCTTCTTTCACACCTATAGAAACGTAAAAAAGGATTATCGCAGACTGGAATATATTCATCCCGATTAATTTTTTGACAAGATTTTTCTTGCCAATCATCGCATAAAGCCCGATCATCATCAGGATTATATATATCCAGAAGTTGTATTTGCTGATTACGTAGTCGAGCATATCAGCCTCCTTCACCATTGCGTTTTTTTCTCAATATCAGAATACAGCCAAGCGCTGCCGTAAAGACAACTACAGTCTCACCCATCGTGTCATATCCCCTGTAATCAGCGAGCACAGCAGTAACAATGTTAGGAGTTGCAGTCTTCTCCGTGGCCTCCTGGATATACCTTGGTGAAACGTACGAATTGGCCGGAGAATTGGGATCACCCCAATCCGGCATCTCTCCAGTGCCGTAAATAAGCAGAGTTCCTGTCATAATGACTGCGATTAAAGCTATAACTTTCAATCTTTTGACCTCCTTTTTGTTTTACTAACTGCTGCAATAAACAAAACTGTTCCGACCCCGGCACCAACGGAAGCCTCAGTAAAGGCTACGTCTACGGCCCCCATTTCAGTCCATAGGAGACACATAAAGAAACTGTAAGCGCCTAAAATAATAACAGCAGCCAAAAGATCCTTTACATTAATAGCAGCAATCGCACAGATTATAATAAAAAGACAGAGTATAAGATCAAGTTGCCAGATCATTTGCTTCCCTCCCTGGTCCAAGGTTTAACACCGCACCGAAAAGCAGCTCTTGAAATGGCGTGGGTTGCAGTGGGATTAGCCAAAAAAACAAAAACAGCGACAACGACTAATTTTATACTGTCTAAAATAGCCCCGTGATATGCTGCGTGATATATAGAAAGGCCGACAAGCGTTATAAGCACTGCAAGTGTGTCGCCTTTGCCCGTGGCATGCATCCGGGAATAAAAATCCGGAAAACGCAGAAAGCCAATAGTCCCTGTGGCAAAAAAGAAACACCCTACTAAAATAAATATCACAGATATTCCTTTTACAATTTCCATCAAATTTCACCTCTCCCTTCAAAGTACTTTGCTGCCGCTAATGACCCGATAAAGTTCAAAAT
>JAYEFW010000406.1:0-1675 GCA_034658795.1 Thermodesulfobacteriota bacterium | reverse complement strand
AAAAAGGATTATCGCTGACAAGAGAAATCCATTATATTTTTTGCCTGCCACCGGTAATAGCAACAAAAGAACTATAATAATTGATGGATAAACAATTCCCGCCCATAGAGGAGAGAAATAACGCAACAATTCCTGGACACCCAAAAAGAACCAGGGCCCTTTGACCAGCATGGCCTCCGCATCATTAGGGGGAGCGTCTAATGGCGCCTTACAAAAGAAGCAAATACCAAACATGATAAAAAGGCACAATAATACATAATGCCCCTTGATCGTACGCTTTTTTAAATGGCTCCACAATGCTAAGCCGCAGAGTAAACCCAGTACGAGAGCATGGTTAAAATAAACGCGATATAATCCATCATGCCTCAAACTGAAAAAAAAACGGTTCAGTGCATCTCCAATAAAAGGTATGTTCAAAACAAGTTGTTCGGCAATTCTACCGGCAGACACTCCCACAATATCTCCTTTTAATACATATCCTGTAAAAAGGAGCAAAATGGTGCCGGGGATGGTCAGTACCAGCATGATCCAGCTATATACCGGCATATTCAGGTGGACACCGCGGCAGATGTACTCTCCCACGTGAATCAAAAGAAAAATGAAAAACATTTGACTTGAATAATAATGAAGGGATCGCAGGAATGCGCCATATGGAAGAGAGCTATCCATCGTAATTACCGAACTGTAAGCAACAGTATAATCGTACTGATAGGCAACAAAAAACCCTGACACCACGGAAACAAGCAGACTCGCCAGGGCTATATCTCCGAACTTGAACTTAAGCATTGTCATCAAGTTCCACTATATAACCCTCTTCCTTAGAGAACGTTACCAGAAATTCCTGCAAGTCTTTTTTGGCCGGCCCGCGGACAACTCTTCCGTCCAGAGTATAACGGCTGTCATGGCAGGGGCAAATAAAAAGTTTATCTTTCTTGCTGTAATTAATCCGACAGCCGAGATGGGTACACCTGCGTGAAATAGCTCGGGGTGATTTAATGTCAGGAAAAAGAAAAAAATCAGACTCGACCAGAATATCATTCTCTCCAGGTGTTGCGCGGACCCTGATCTTGACTGGCAGCCTCGGAACCTTATGCACCACAAAAGCAAATGCCGGATAAAGTATGGCACCCCACAATCCAACCTTAAACCATCTAATAAAAACGGTCAAAAACTTACGTCTTAACATGTAGTTATAGTTCCTCATTTCTAATCGTTTACAGGTGCCCCATATGTGCGATAGCAGGCTGGCGAACTATAGTAAAAACCTATGTGAACCAGACTGATCGCGTGCAGATGGGGTGCCTGTGAACGATTACCCTCATTTTGCTATAATGCGCATCACGTCTCTGTATTGTTCCTTACTCAGCATATTGATTACCTTGTTTTGGATTGCGAAGAAACTAAGGGTATGTTCTATCCTGAGGTCGGCGACTTCACGCAATAGCGGCGTCAATTCTTTTTCGCTTGACTTTCCGCTAAAAAACTTTTTCTTTATTTGATACTCAATTGCTCTGATCTCCTCTGCTTTAGTTTTCATCACCTCATGTTCAGCGGATTTTGCGATTTTTTCTAATGCCTTTTTTTGCTCTTCCGTAAACTTCAATACTTCCGGGTGATCTTCAAAGGTATGAGAAATACAAGGCAATGCCTGCGGCATAAGAATGTAATCATGCGG
>JAYEFW010000405.1:1704-7669 GCA_034658795.1 Thermodesulfobacteriota bacterium | reverse complement strand
AATTTTAATGCAGATGAAATATTTGAAATGGCCGAGCAGATTGAAAGGAATGGGGCGTCCTTTTACAGCAAATCGGCAGAATTGATTGCCGATCCTGCTGCAAAAAAGCTTTTGCTCGATATTGCCGCAATGGAAGATGAACATGAAAAAACATTTGCCGATTTAAGAGCAGGTCTGTCTGAAAAAGAAAAAGTTACAACAGTGTTCGATCCTGAAGGTGAGATTTCACTCTATCTTCGCGCATTAGCCGATACAAGGGTTTTTTTTGAAAAAAAGATTGATAATACCTCATCAATCAAAGATATTTTTAAAGAGGCTATATTAGCCGAAAAGGATTCTATAGTATTTTATCTGGGCATGAAAGATATGGTTCCTGAAAATTTAGGGAAAGCAAAAATTGATGCAATCATCAAGGAGGAGATGAACCATATAAAACTTTTCAGCAAAGCACTGGTTGCTCTGACCTAAATTGAGCGATTTTTTACTCGACTTGCACCAATCTCTTGCGAAAAGTCTCGACGTATCCAGTGGGATGCCTGCGCTTTTCGCAAACCTTGCTGCATCAAGATCTTAGCACATTTCTTCGCAAAAAATTGCTCAACTTAGGTCTGTCGTAAAATTTAAAAGGGAACTGATAAGCGAATAAGATAGAGGAGGGCAAAATGGACAAATATGTATGCACAGTGTGCGGCTATGTTTATGATCCTGAGCAGGGAGATCCTGACAATGGTGTTGAGCCGGGAACAAAATGGAAAGATGTGCCTGATGACTGGGAGTGCCCGGTGTGCGGAGCTTCAAAGGATGAGTTTGAAAAGGAAGAATAAAAGGAAAAGCCTGTTATGAAAAGGCCGGTTGTTGATATCGGTCAATGCAGTCTGTGTGAAGGATGTGTCGAAGTATGCCCTTTGGTTTTCAGACTGAATGAAACAGGTTTCATAGAAATCGCCGAACTTTCGGATTATTCCGAATCCTGTGTTGAAGAAGCTATAAAATATTGTCCCGAGGATTGTATATCCTGGGAAGAGGGTTAGGGTTGAATAATGGGTATCAGACAACTTAAAAAGGAAATACTTGAACTTTTAAGTCATAAAGATTTTGAAAAGAGTCTGGAGAAGATTCGTCAACTACCAGCCAGGCAGGCAGTAAACCCACTTTTTTCTTTTTTTTATAATAGAGATGAGCTTGTAAAATGGCGGGCTGTTGCCGCAATGGGCGCAGTTGTTTCAAACCTTGCTGATCATGATATGGAATCGGCGCGGGTTATAATGCGCCGTCTAATCTGGAATCTTAATGATGAATCAGGCGGAATAGGCTGGGGTTCGCCCGAGGCAATGGGCGAAATTATGGCCAGGCACGGAAGGCTTGCGGGAGAATACCATAAAATACTTGTATCCTATATCATGCCTGACGGGAATTATCTTGAACATGAAATTTTGCAAAGGGGTGTTTTATGGGGTGTTGGAAGACTTGCCCATGCAAGGCCGCAACTTGTTGAGGATTCAGCGCTTTTTCTTCTTCCATACATGGAATCTGAAGATGCGAATCTCCGCGGGCTTGCCGCATGGACTGCCGGACTTTTTGATTGTAAAACCACAAGAATGTTGCTCAAGCGTCTTGAAAATGATCAGACAACATTAACAATCTATCTTAACTGTAAACCGGAAGAGTTCACGGTTGCTCAACTTGCGCTCATGCGCAAGACCGGCTAAAGCCCTAATTATACTTGAATCAGTGTTATTTATTATCAAGTACTCTACGAATCGTAATTGAAAGATCTTTTATCAATACAGGCTTCATTAAAAATTCTTTAATACCTAAGGATTTTGCCTTTTCGTTCGACATCTTCTCGCTGAATCCGCTGCAAAGAATAATCGGAATATCGGTTCTGATTTCCATTATTTTTTGAGCCAATTGATCACCGGTCATGTTGGGCATGGTCATATCGGTGATGATCAGATCAAAATTATCCGGGTTTGCCTGGAATGCCTTTAGCGCTTCAACGCTGCTGGTACAGGATATAACATCATATCCGAGCCGCATTAACATTTTCTGTTGAATTTCAACAACCATTTTTTCATCATCAACAACAAGGATACGTTCATTGCTTTTTTTAATGGGCTGTATTTCAATTTGCTTTGTTTCCTGTTGGGCTTTTATCACAGGCAGGTAAACATGAAATTCAGATCCCTTGCCAGGTTCGCTATACACGCTGATATGTCCGCCATGACTTTTAATAATGCCGTGGACAACCGCAAGTCCCAAACCAGTGCCTTTACCCTCTTTTTTAGTTGTAAAATAGGGGTCGAATATGCGGTCTATTGTACTCTGATCCATACCAATGCCTGTGTCGCTTACCGTAAGACGAACATATGTTCCAGGTGGCATACCTTTTAAATCATCAGCCCTCAAATCAACCTCTTTTAAGGTCACCTTGAGCTTGCCGCCTTTTTTTTCCATGGCATGATAGGCATTGGTGAGCAGATTCATAGCAACTTGATGAATTTGGGTGTAATCCGCCATAACTAATTCGCAATCTATGATATTCTGCATGATATCAATAGTGGCAGGTATTGAAGACCTAATCAGTTTTAAAGCTTCTTTGACAACAAGATGCACTTTAATCGGTTTTAAGTCATATTCCCGTTGACGACTAAAAGCGAGTATCTGTTTGACCAGATCCCTGGCGCGTTTCGTCCCATTGAAAATCATACTCAAATCACGCTTGAGGTCGCTGTTATCAGGAGCATCATTCATCAGCATTTCTGAATATCCAAGAATAGGGAAGAGGATATTATTAAAATCATGGGCAATGCCTCCAGCAAGTGTGCCGATGGCTTCCATCTTTTGGGCTTGCCGGAGCCGGGCTTCGAGTTTCTTTTTTTCTTTTTCCATTCGTTTGCGTTCGGTGATGTCATGTGCTGTACAGACCACGTATTCGATATTCCCGTTGTTGTCCAATTTAGGTGTTCTTACAACATAGAATGCATGGGGCTCTTCTTTGCCGTTCTTCAACCACTGCTCGGTCCGGATCTGTTTTTTTTCCCGGAATATTTCTTTGTTAAAGGTAATGCAAGCCCTGGCTTCTTCTTTACTAAGTATGTCCCGTAACTTCTTACCTTCCAAATTCTCCTTTTGCATCCCCAAAAAGTCTGCCATGGCTTTGTTTACGATGCCGTAGGTCTCCACGTCCGTCAAATACCAGACTTGGGCCTCTATATTGTCGAGTAATAGCTCCTGCTCTTCCGCTCTCTTTCGCTCCAATTGAAGCAGGAAACTTTGTGCGAGTATTCGGATTAGCCCCTCTTCATTCGCCAATTCACCGCATATCCTGGCTGCCTCTTCGCTGG
Source organism: Thermodesulfobacteriota bacterium (assembly GCA_034658795.1). Lineage (GTDB taxonomy): Bacteria > Desulfobacterota > Desulfobacteria > Desulfobacterales > ETH-SRB1 > B13-G4. The sequence goes on along the minus strand of JAYEFW010000405.1, from coordinate 4,322 downwards.
AGTAAATTTCCCTGTTTTCCAATGCTGAGTCGGCTATTTTCTTGTCAATGAGTTCTCTGGCTGTTTCTATTCCGACACTTTGAGCATAGGCGCCTATCAACTCATCCTTTTTTATTTGCAATGTAAACCTCTTTTGCTGTGCTGCTCGGCAGCAATAAGACCACAGAAGTGGTGTTATGAAATCCGCTGAACTCCCCCGGTTCTATGCTGATTTCACCATACGTCTCCCAGCCCAACACTGGAACAGCCGGAAATGTTTTTTTGAACCGGTCCACGGCCTCGGAGAACTTGTCCCCCAGCATCAATTGCCTGTGAGCGCAGTCAAAGACGATAATACCGGCAAATTCAGAATAACCTGCATTTTTTGCAGATTTCCTGGCCATGCCGGCTGCCTTCTCAAGCGCATTGATCTGGTTTTCCAGATTACCTCCATCCATAATACGAAAAACCGACCCTTGAATAATACCGCACGTAAAATTGAGAGAGCCGTCTTGGTTCAGACTTTCAGGCCATCTTATCTTATATTGATCTTCTTTCCCTGTAGACAGGCCAAGCATGTAATTAGTGAAGAACCATGCAATTTCTGTGGGCGTTTTGAGTTGTTCCACATCTATACCCCTCTTTAGCGCTGCATGGGCTGTCTCTTTTTTCCATATCTCCCACGCCGGTCTGCCATTTATTTCATACAATACATTACCTTCTGTCCTGCTTGCCCTCAACTTTTTGCTCAGAGGGATGTGCCCAGGTTTCATACCGGTAAATAAAGGCATTTTTGAGGCAAGAAGGCAGACGCTGAGCGCATTCGTACACACTTTATCATCAGAAAAGACAAAGGTCTTCTCCATCTTGAAATCATCGCCAGCCATGCCTCCGACAGCTTTGAGTTTGCGAGCGGGAAGATATGAAGTCATTAAGGCAATTTCTTCTCCTACACCGGACAGACCATCAACCAGGATAATGGCAGTCAGATGGGGATAGCCTTCAAGCTTATGGCGGAGATCGGCTGCAACTTTTCTCATTGCCGCATCAGGTTCTTCTTTTAACCCTTTTGCCAGAGCAGTAAAGACCTTAATGTCGTCCGACGAGAGCAAACCAACTGCCACACTTCCCCTTTCAACCCGTTCCTCAGTAAACTCTCCTGTAGAAGAAGCTCCGATCAGGGGCGCGTTGTTCGTGGCTTTTCTTACTGTATCTACTACTTCCCTGTAGTCGTATTCAGTGGAGGTATACACCATGGATAGATCAACTCGACCTCCTTCCAATTTCTCCTTTGCCATCGTGACAGCTTTTTTAGCCGCCACAGCGCTTTCTTTGGCCTTGCTCAACCCGGTTGCGAGCCTGGTTCCCATTATAAAAACCTCCCCTTTTTGCCTCAGATTGATCTTGCCTGGCACGTTTTATCTGTTCACGGTATTTGGTTTTACAGATACAAACAGGAACTTGCTTTTGAAATACATACATATGGCAAGAAGCGGATTGTGTGTCAAGACAAAAGAGATACGTTCTTATGGCAATATGCTCACCTATCAGATAGTTATCGAACCTAAAGGGAAGCATTTCAAAGAACATGACAAATGGAAACAGGATTTTCTAAAGGAAATTACTGATAAATTTAAAGTAAAGGCTCTGGAATTCAAGACAAAAAGAAAGACACGGAAATACAGGCTTGTAGGTTAATTGCTAAAAGCTAACTGCTAAAAATTTTCGATTTGAGAATAGCATCCAACTGACTATAATTTCAGGTATTTTGAGTTTTCGTCCCCGTTCCTAAGTTTAGGTTGAAGTAGAAATGCTCCAGACATCTTCGCTGGTTTGATTTATATTTATATTAATATCCAAAAAAAGCTTAATTACGTCGGAATTTGTTTTTGTATGCAGAGTAGGCTTTAGTGTTGTGTAAGATCCGCCACCTGAGAGCGCTAAAGGCAATAAGAGCTGATCCGCCAGATATCTGCCAACAGGGACCCCGGCTTCCAGATAGCGAATGGCTGCATTGGCGGCAATTTTTGCCACATCTTCCGCTCTCACGCCTTTTTTGCCAAAACCGGTAAATATTTCTGTAATATGTTTGCTTTTAATTTCAATGCAGACGACGTTGCCGGGCCCCATATCGGCAGGTTGTTCAATAATCCGGAGACATTTTTTATTCCATCCCAGCTTTTGTTTAATTACTCCGAGTTCCCGTTCGGCTATATGACGTGGCAGGCCGGCAACAATGGCCTTAGCAGTACATTTACTAATTTCTCCACGCTGGTTGATATGAAATGTCCGAAGTTTGTCAGCAGGCTGAATTGTTATATTCAGTCTGCCGCCTCCTTTGGGATAGTACCCTGGACGTTTCAGTTGGGCATTGATTTTCGGCCCCATGCTGTTAATCACGGGAATGAAGACCCGCTGTATAAAGTCAAAAGGGGGTGCAAAAGGGTTATGCGTGCCTCCTTCGAGTATCAATGTCGATGGCCCCCTTGCTGTCATCAATGCAGGAAGTATGGTTTGCAGCACAAGGGTTGTGCTCCCTGCTGTACCTATGTCAAAGTGATAATTGCCCGGGGCTATGTCCGCAGGAATAAATGTCAATTCCTGATGCCCCTGTTTTGCTCCTTTAACTTTGGCTTTGC
>JAYEFW010000405.1:0-1604 GCA_034658795.1 Thermodesulfobacteriota bacterium | reverse complement strand
ATAATCTTACCGGTCAGATTGAACGAATAACTTATTCTAATGAAGAAAACGGATTTACAATCGCAAGGGTTAAAGTGCCCGGCCGTAGAGATATGGTAACAGTGGTTGGAAATCTTATGTCTCCAATGCCCGGAGAGATCATAAAAATGCAGGGGGAGTGGACTACTCATCCCAAATATGGTGAACAGTTCAAGCTTGTGAGTTATAAAACATCTGTACCTGCAACACTTTATGGAATCCAGAGATATCTTGGTTCCGGGCTTATAAAGGGCATAGGCCCAGTAATGGCGGGCCGAATCGTAAAGAAATTCGGGGAAAATTCGCTGGACATAATAGAAAATGAAATTGAGAAATTAGCCCAGGTAGATGGTATTGGAAAGAAGCGGATAGAAATGATCAGGACAGCCTGGGATGAGCAGAAAGAAATCCGGGATGTAATGCTGTTTCTGCAAACACACGGCGTAAGTTCAGGTTATGCAACAAAGATATTCAGACAGTATGGAAACCAGTCAATAGCCGTGGTACAGGAGAATCCATATCGGCTTGCAGCAGACATCTTCGGGATTGGTTTCGTGATTGCGGACGGAATTGCTGAAAAACTTGGATTTTCAAAAGATTCCACGTTAAGGGCTGAAGCAGGGATACAATATGTTCTCCATCAGATGGCTGATGAAGGACATGTTTATTATCCTTATGAACTTCTTTTAGAAAAATGCCGGGAAATTCTTCAGGTGGACAGAGAAGTTGTTGCAAAAGCATTGGGCAGCATTGTTGTTGATAAAAAAATAATAATCGAGGACCTGAATGATGAAATTGAGGAGTTCAGAGAAAACAATAAGGCAGTTTATCTGGAAAAATATTATGTTTGCGAAACCAGTATTGCTTTCCGGCTGAAAACCCTGATTGGAGCGCCAAAATCATTCCGCAATATTGATTTGGATCGAGCAGTAGAATGGGTTCAAAAACAGCTTTCTATTAACCTGGCAGAAAAACAGCTTGAAGCATTAAGATGTTCTGTTGAAAACAAGGTAGTTGTAATTACCGGCGGGCCGGGTACAGGCAAGACAACAATTATAAATGCGATTATTAAGATTTTTTCAAGGCTGAAGCTTAAAATAATGCTTGCAGCTCCCACAGGCAGGGCCGCAAAACGCATGAGCGAGACCACCGGCTATGAAGCCAGGACAATTCACCGGCTCCTTGAATTCAGTTTTCAAAAAGGCGGATTTCAGAAAAACGAGAAAAAACCGCTTGATTGCGACCTTCTGATAGTTGATGAAGCATCTATGATTGACACGATTCTGATGCATCACCTGTTAAAGGCCGTTCCCCCCAGGGCTACCTTTATTCTTGTGGGCGATGTTAATCAGCTACCTTCTGTCGGGGCCGGATCTATTCTAAATGATATTATTGAATCCGGATCCGTATCTGTAGTCAAGCTTAACGAGATCTTTCGCCAGGCCAAAGGCAGCTTGATTATTGTTAATGCTCATAAGATAAACGACGGAATTATCCCATCTTTTAAAACACCTGCTCCATCTGACCGCGCAAATGATTTTTATTTTATCCAGCAGGAAGACCCGGAAAAGGTACTTGAAATTATA
>JAYEFW010000404.1:5735-7674 GCA_034658795.1 Thermodesulfobacteriota bacterium | reverse complement strand
TTCCATGGACCATAATATCCGAGCCCGGCAAAGAGGAAAGTACTTCTACTGTCAAATCCCGTGTTCCAACAGAACTGCCACCTGAAATCAAAACCATATCCGAATGAGCAATCGCAATAGAACACTTCTCTAAAAGAGCGTCAAAATCATCCCCGACGATTCCATAAGTGACAGGGATGCCACCTGCTTCACGTACCAGGCTGAATAGAGTATAAGTATTTATATCGCGAATCCTGCCTTTGTCAGGTATATTATTTATTGGTACTATTTCATCTCCAGTAGAAATAATACCAATAACCGGTTTTTTATATACTCTTACAGAATCCTTGCCTAAAGCGGCAAGTAATCCTATTTCCTGAGGCCTCAGCCTCTGGCCACACGAGAGTAGATTATCTCCTTTTTTAATATCTTCTCCTGTTGCTAATACATGCCGGCCAGGGGCAAGACTTCTGTATATTTCTATAGTTGCTTTATCTATAATTTCCGTATATTCAACCATTATAACGCTGTCTGAACCATCGGGCAACATTCCTCCTGTAGAAATTTTAGCAGTCTCGCCGGAACCTATTGAAAAGCCGGCAGTTTTACCCATATCAATTGTACCTTTGACTGTCAGATATGCTGGATTTTCTTCAGTTGCGCCAAAGGTAGATGAAGCTTTAACTGCATAGCCATCCATAGTAGAACGAGCAAAATCAGGCAGGTTGATGTCGGAAACAATGTCAACAGCAAGGATTCTTTCAAACGCTTCATGCAGCTCAATAAATTCAGTCCCGACATTGGGAAAGCCGGCAGAATATTTGAGTGTGTGCTCTAAATCGGTTACTTTGAAAAACTCTTTCATAATATGTTTTTTTATATTAGACTATAAGAGTCAGTTTCAAAACGTTTCAGTTTGTTCAAGGTCAAGGAAGGCGAAAATTTTAACCACAGGAATACATTGAGTATTTCGAGGATTAAAATTTGAGCCTGACGCAGAAATTGGGCAAAATGGGACGTTTTGAAACTGGCTCCATAAGAAAATAATATTAAATATAAAACATATTCACCCCTAACACAAAGAAAATAGAGATAGATATGGGAAAATGTATAAATCATCCTGACCGAGAAACAGAAATTATGTGTTCTAAGCATAATATATATTTGTGCGAGGAATGTTTTGTATGCCGTGATCCTAAAATATACTGTAAATTCCGGTCATCATGCCAGATATGGTTTATAAGTCAATCACCTGATGAAAAATGGGGCGATGGCGAAACATGAAAACAAATTCGCGCTAAGGGCTTTTGAGCAAGCCATTAGGAACGGGGAAGGGTTATGCTTTAGGAAGTATTCTGTTTTTTATCTGATCAAGAGACTCTTTAACGGTGTACAGTACTGTGAATTTTTCTTCCAGCATTTTGACCAGTTGAGCCAGTTTTTCATGTTCCATAGGCTTAATGCGAATGTAAACATTTCTGTAGCCTTCATCTGCAAGGTCATAGCTGGTTACAATGCTGACCATACGACCACCAAAGCTTCGAATTACATCGCCTACCTCTTTCACTGATCCTGGTTTATCTTCCAGACAAAAAGCAAGTTGAACATTGCCTTTGTAAACCCCTGAAATATATATCAGCGCTTTAAATATATCTGTTTGGGTAATAACTCCTATTAGATTGTGCTGATCGTTTACTACCGGGAGCCCTGAAATTTTGTTTTCAAGCATCAACACGGCTGCGAATTCTACGGTTTCATCCGGTTTAACATAAACAACATCCTTTGACATTGATTCTTTGACTTTAACCTCAGATAAAAGATAATTTATTTCATATATATCTAATGTGGTCGCTGTTGATGGACAGGCTTCTTTTAAATCAGTATCAGTAACGATTCCTACCAATTTCCCCTTTCGGACTACAGGAAGACGACGGATATTGTTTTCTTTCATGAGAGTATA
>JAYEFW010000404.1:4476-5635 GCA_034658795.1 Thermodesulfobacteriota bacterium | reverse complement strand
GTTAAAGGCTCATAAAACTCCATAAAATTGCTGCCGCAATTGCTGAGCCTATAACACCGGATATGTTAGGCGCCATTGCATGCATAAGGAGAAAATTTGTTGGGTCCTCTTTTTGTCCAACCATCTGAACAACCCGTGCGGAATTAGGAACAGCAGATACTCCTGCAGCACCTATAAGGGGGTTAATTTTTTTTCGTAAAAAAAAATTCATAATCTTTGCGAATATAACTCCTGATGCTGTTGCAATAGCAAAGGAAAATGCGCCCAGCGCAAAAATGCCGATAGATTGACGAGTCAAAAACACATCAGCCTGTGTGCTGGCACCAACAGTTACGCCAAGCAATATAGTAACAATATCAATCAAAGATGTCCGGGCGGTTTTTGCAAGACGTTCTACAACAACACATTCCTTTAGGAGGTTTCCAAAAAACAGCATCCCAAGCAAGGGCAATGCGGCCGGCGCCAAAAAACAGCAAAGCAAAAAACCGACAATGGGGAAAATAATTTTTTCTTTTTTTGATACTTCACGGGGCTCTTCCATCTTAATAAGTCGTTCTTTACGAGTAGTAAGAAGTCTCATGATAGGAGGCTGGATTACCGGGACCAGGGCCATATAGGAATATGCCGCTACAGCTATCGGCCCTATTAGTCTTGGAGCAAGCATGGCGGTAAGAAAAATCGCAGTAGGCCCGTCTGCACCTCCAATAATACCGATGGACGCAGCTTCATTGGGGGGAAATCCGATTGCAAGCGCTCCCAGAAAAGTAGTGAAAATACCTATCTGAGCAGCAGCCCCTAAGAGCATTAATACAGGTCGCGCAAGCATTGTGGAAAAGTCGGTTAATGCACCAATACCTAAAAAAATCAGCGGCGGATAAATATCATGTGTTACGCCATAATATACATAGTTCAAAAAACTTCCGCTTTCATAGATTCCAAGACCAAAATCCTTGATTATGGGAATATTGCCGATCAATATGCCAAAGCCTATGGGCACAAGCAAAAGGGGCTCATATTGTTTCGCTACTCCGAGATATACAATTATTATACCAACCAGAAGCATTATTATATTACGGTAGTCGACTAACGCAAAGCCGGTATTAGATAAAAATTCCATGAATAGATCAGTCATTGATTAAGTACTACTCCTTTTTTCTTC
>JAYEFW010000404.1:0-4376 GCA_034658795.1 Thermodesulfobacteriota bacterium | reverse complement strand
AAATGGTTCGCCCATCCATTCAATTAAAAGCTTGAACTGACGTGAAGCCCTTTGAACGTCTTGAGGTATGGCCAGATCTGAGACTGACGGTGTCTTTTGATCTTTTTGTTGTGTTTTTTTTACACGTTGATAAGATGTATTTTTTTTATCCCATAGTTCGATTAACTTGTGAATCTGGGAAACTGCAAAAGATAGAAGTACAAGACTTACAAAGACTATCGAGATCCCGATAACAGAAATACCAAGTCCATCATGGGCTATTATTGCTTCAAAGCCAAACAATTAATGTCTCCTTTCCCCCAAGTCCCTGTCATATAAGGCATCCTTTCCGAAACTATTTCATTGATTTTTCGCATGATTGTGTCGCCAAGAGCTGAATTGCTTTGAACAAGACGCAAAAACTCCTGGCCCTGCATCAACAGCACCAGACCATCCGTAAGGGCAACTGCTGTGCCTGTATAGCGGAAAGGAGCAACAACTGTTGACAGGCCGATAATATTACCTTTATTGTGCAGGGTAAACGAGCGTTCTTCGTTAAAAGAAAGCATAAAATTGCCTGATAGAATAATGAAAAAAGTACTGGCAGGCTCACCCCTTCGCGTTAAGACTTCTCCCTCAGTGACCTTCATCAGGTGCATTAATGGGGCTATCTGTTCCAGCTCGCCAAAATTTAGATCCGCAAAAAGATCTAATGATTTGAGAGTTTGGATGTCGGTTGACATCATTTGATCCTTTCGTACTTCGTGATAGTAACTAAGTTGAGCGATTTTTTACTCGACCTGCACCAATCTCTTGCGCATGCGGGCTTGCGAAAAGTCTCGACATATCCATTATTAGTATGCCTACTCTTTTCGTCCCGCCCAGGCGGGACTGCATCAAGACCTTGGCACATTTCTTCACAAAAAATAGCTCAACTTAGCTAATATATACTTTTTTAAAAGTCAACAAAACATCTTGTTAGTAACTACTCAGGTGGATAGACTGAAGCCTGAAGTCTATCAATTATCACAAAACAACTCGCTTGAAAGACAAAAACCACGTAAAAACATTTTTAAATTGATTTGACCTATAGGTAATGATATGTCCCTTTTGGAATATTTTGACCGAGCCCTAAGATAATATGAGTTAGTATGACTTTAAATTATTGTATCCTCATTGTCGGCTATATTTTTGGTTTTTACATGGCCTGGAATATAGGCGCAAACGATGTGGCCAACTCTATGGCTTCTGCTGTTGGGGCCAAGGCTATAACAATACGCCAGGCAGTATTTATCGCCGGTATATTGAATGTTCTTGGTGCAATCTTTATTGGATCGCATGTTACAAATACGATTCGTAAAGGTATTGTTTCAGCCGAAATTCTTGCAGATCCTCACGTGGCTTTGATTGGAGCTCTTTCAGCTTTGCTTGCTGCAGCTTTGTGGGTCAGTTTTGCTACCTGGAAGTCCCTTCCTGTTTCAACAACCCATGCGATTGTCGGAGCTATGATTGGTTTTGGAATAATGGCGGGTGGTTTTTCAGTAATTAAATGGGGCAAACTGGCAGCAGTTGTAATAAGCTGGATAATTTCTCCTTTTTTCAGCATTATTATTGCCTTTATAATATTTAAGATTATTGTCAGACTGATAATTTCCAAGAAGAATCAATTTACTAAAGCACTTAATTTATCACCTTATTTTGTCGGTATAACTTTATTTGTCATTATTTTATCGTTTCTTTTTAAGACCCCCCTTGGCAAAAAGCTTTCCATTGAAACTCCGGCCGCATTAGCTGTTTCACTAATTCTGTCAATTATTTTCGGTATAATATGTAAAAACATCTTGTCCCGTTTTATTAAGAAAAAATCGACAAATACCGCAGAAACTATTTTTAAACGTATCCAAATCGGAACATCCTGCTATGTTGCTTTGGCGCAGGGTGCAAATGATGTGGCCAATGCAATAGGGCCTCTTGCAGTAATATATTTTATTGTAAAAACAGGAAATGTCGGAGCCACCGTGCCTGTACCTTTTTTTCTCCTTTTTTTTGGCGGAATAGGCATAGCCAGCGGCATAGCAATGGCCGGCCATCGTGTAATGGATACAATAGGTTCGAAAATCACTACGTTAACTAATACCCGAGGTTTTGCTATCGATTTTGCTGCTGCAACTACAGTGCTTGTTGCTTCAAAAATGGGACTTCCGGTTTCTACGACTCATGCAACAGTAGGCGGGGTGCTTGGTGTTGGGCTTGCGAGAGGTATTGAAGCAGTTAATTTTCGTATAATATTTAAAATTATGTTATACTGGTTTTTAACGGTACCTGCTGCGGCTCTTACCAGTATGGCTATTTTTAAAATACTTCAACTCATTTTATAAGGGATAGACTTATGCGTATACCATTTATGTCTATGTTTATAGCATCTCCATTTGATGGATTGCAGGAGCATGCGGAGAAGGTAAAAGAATGTGCATGGACTTTTCAACAGGCTATAGAGTGCCATATTTCTAAGAAATGCAAAACTTTTGAAGAATTCAGGCAGGATGTTACTAGAATGGAAAGCGAAGCTGATGCCATTAAACGAAGTATTAGAGGGCATCTGCCGAAGGGCACTTTGATGCCGGTAGATAAGTTTCAAATATTCAGGTACTTGAGAGAACAAGATAGTGTTCTTGATGCAGCGGAGGATGCTCTGGACTGGTTATCATATAGAAGCGAACCAGGTATTCCGGAAGAACTTCAAAAGGATTTTTTCCTTCTTGTGGATGCAAATATTGATCCTATCGAAGAATTGAGTACTATGGTATTAGAGGCGAGAAAGTATTTTAAAAATTTTTCAGAAAAACAAAGAATGCTTGTCAAGGATATTATTCGAAATCTTCGCAGGCAGGAGCATGAAGCAGATAAAGTCGAAGCAATGCTAAAAAAGAAGATACTTAATATGGATATTGATCCTGTTACTATATTTCATATGATAACGCTGGCTGAAATAATTGGATCCATTGCAGATCATGCTGAAAATGCCGGTGATATGATGAGAGCGATGATAGCAAAATAGATTTTAAATTATTCCCAAAAACTCTTTTCGATTGAAATGACACTTTTGTTTCGTATGCTTGAAAGCCATGCATCAAAAGTTTTAAACATTTTTTGTTTGAGCAGTTTTTCTTTTATCTTCTCTTTTTCTTCTTCAAATCCATTAAGTCCGGGTTCTTTTCTATCCCTGAATCTGATAACATAATATCCTTTTTCTCCTTTTACCGGGGCTTCCGGGAGCATATTTTCATTTGAAAGCTTGAATGCTGCATGGGAGATGTTTTGCTCAGATCCAATATGTGGTATGGAGCTGTTCCGCTTAAAAAAACCGGTGGCAGTTGCGGTTAAATTAAGCTTTTTGCATTCTGTATCCCATTTTGTATTTAAGGACTTGGACTTGTTATCTTTTAAAGCAATCAGAAGTTCGTTAGCATATTTACCTGCTTTCTCGTCCTGCATTTGTTTTATTAAATCAATCCTGATTCTCTCTTCAACATCCTTTAGTTCAGGTATTTTTTCAGGTATTTTTTCGATGAGCTGGATAATGTAATATCCATCTTCAAAGTCCTGTATATCACCGATTTCCATAAGTGAAAGATTAAATACATATGATGCAAATGCTGAACGATTTTTTATTCCTGTTGTATCCGGGCCCTTATTTTTTGTAAAGGAGTCAGTGGTAACTATGTTAAGGCCTCGGGCTTCCGCATTTGTTAGCAAATCATCACCTTCAAAAGAAGCATCATAAACTGCTTCGGCTTCTTCATATGCCAGATTTTTTGCTTTTTCTTCTATAAGTTTATTCCGTATTTTATCCTTTGCATCTTTAAATGAAACACAAGTGTCTTCATTTACCTTTTCAACCCTGATAATGTGCCATCCATACTTAGTCCTGACGGGTTCGCTTATTTCACCGGCTTTCATTTGGAAAGCCTTTTCAGCAAAGGGTTTTACCATTGCATCCTTTTTGAATTCTCCCAGATAGCCGCCCCTGTCTTTGCTTGGGCATTCAGAATACTGTTTAGCCAGTTCCGCAAAATCTATACCCTCCCTGGCCAGTTTAAGTATATCAAAAGCTGCTTTTCTTTTCTTTTCGACTGTTTCAGGATTGGAACTCTGATCAACTTTTATCAGAATATGTCGTGCTTCTATAGTTTTTTGAGTTTCAAATTTTTCTATATTGTTTTCATAATAGTTCTGAATCTCTTCATCAGTTATTTCAACCATTGACTTATATGCATCAGGATCGAAGTGCAGAAAACGGACTTTAACCATTGCATCAGTTTTATAAGATCTTTTATTATCTTCAAAAAAAGAATTTATTTCATCCGGAGTCGGATTAGTATCGTCATATCTGCCGG
>JAYEFW010000403.1:0-1686 GCA_034658795.1 Thermodesulfobacteriota bacterium | reverse complement strand
AAAAAAAGCTGAACATGGCTATAGAATGTTAATGGAACTTGTCGGCAATGATTCGGAAAACCCTCAAAAGGGCGGAATGGCGGCTTTTGATACCTTACTTGGGAAAAATGTGATGATTGAAAGTTTTCAGCTCAAGGGAATAGAAAATCATGAAATAAAATACCTTAACAAGAATTTTAACCATTATCCAAAACCATATGATTCATGGTTAGTGTTAAAAAAACAGGGACTAAACATGCCCATAGCTATTAAGGCTGGCGCTATCTATTTTCAGCCCGTTCAGGGTGACATTAACTTTCTTGTAAAAACCGAATTTTTCAAAAGAAAAGTATTAAAACCGATAAAATCATGGAAATCTCCTGAAACAACACCCCTGGCGATTAAATATATGCACATACAGGATCGGCTGAAAGGCTTTAAAGAATATACTGAATCCATTATAGGATCAAAGCGTTATAATTATGGCAGATAAAAACGACACAGATATCCATAAAACAGCTAAAACAACAAATAGCTATAAGGATAAGGAAAACAACAATTACCTGGATATCAACAAACTTGTTAGAAGTATTCAGCGCGCCGAAAATAACGTTGATTGTTTCCGCAAAGGACATAAAGACTGTAAGCAAGTTGATTGTGCATGGAGACAGTATTGTCTGGATGAATGAATGAGATAACAGATAAAAATACTTTACTATATATAAATAAAAATGTTAAATGTATTTTAACTTTACTTTTCAATAATTATTACATTACCCTTCACTAATTATTAACGCAAAGGAGAATGAGATGAAGGAATTTAAAAAAATTTTGTTCCCGGTAGATCTGTCTGAATCTTCACCAAAACTGGTACCTCATGTACTGACAATGGCGGAAAAATTCGGATCGGAGATTTGCCTTTTATTTGTAGGTCGTGTTCTTGAGCATTTCGCAAGTATTTATGTTCCGCACCCTTCAATCGACAGGTTCGAAAATGAAGTTATTGAAGGAGCAAAAAAGCGGCTTCAGGAATTCAAGGAAGAACATTTTCAGGCTTTCCCTGACACAAAAGCCGTAGTGTTATCCGGTGACATTGCAGAAGAAATTCTAAATTATATCAAATCTGAAGGAGTTGATTTAGTAATTATGGGTACTCATGGCAGGAAAGGGTTGGAAAAAATTGTTTTCGGCTCAGTTGCTGAGCGTGTTGCTAAAGGATCTTCAGCACCTGTGCTTCTTTTGAATCCTCATAAAATATAATAGAATCAGACTTTTTTGATAAGCTCTTAACAACATGCTATTTGACCGGTTCGATTGAGCAAAAGACTAACGGGGCAGATATGCTTCAATTTTTTGTGATTGAGAATCGGTCAAACCTGCTATCATTTTTATCTTCCTCTTCCTCATAGTTTGCCCCTGCATCTTTTTGTCATTCATTTTTTTCTATTGTTTTAATGGCTTGGGTCATTTTAATAAGTTCTTCTGGTGAATAAACAGAAATTTTTGAGTACTTAAAACCAAGGGCATCTCTCGTTACTATAGCTTGGGCGCTTGCATGGCGAGCAGATTCATATAAAACCGCATCCTCAAAATCTGTAAATTTTGAATTTATTGCTGCCACCAATACTGCTCTGTTGACAGGCGCGATAGCAAAAATAGATAAAAGCTTCGATATCTCCTCTTCTGCTTGTTTTTTACCAACAACCT
>JAYEFW010000402.1:0-1692 GCA_034658795.1 Thermodesulfobacteriota bacterium | reverse complement strand
ATCGGAAAAGTCGTATGGATATCAAGAGATGTAAGATAAGGGAAATCACCTTGTGAAATACAGGCCAAACCGGTTCAATTCTTACTGCGCAGACTTTGAACTCAGGTATCCTGGCTACAGGATCGAGAGCATCGTTGGTCAAAAGATTAACTGCTATTTCCAATTTCAACGTTCCGTGAACGCTTACAATATTACTTTATAAAATATACATAATTTGGCACTAAAAAAAGGATTAGCCGATGTTAGCTAATCCCTTGATTTTTTTGGTGCCGGAGCTCGGAATCGAACCGAGATGGAGTTGCCCCCGGAGGATTTTGAGTCCTCTGCGTCTACCAGTTTCACCACTCCGGCATAAATTTGATACATATGTGAATTAGCGGCAGTTGTCAATAAAATTGCTTTTCTCGTAACGATTTAGCCTTTTGAAAAAGAGTCTGACAGGATAACCCTCCAGGCGGGCAGGCAAGGATAAACATGTAGGGGCGAATTTTGTATTCGCCCTAATCAAGGCGATCACAAGGATCGCCCCTACAAAAAAATAATATTTAACAGCGCTAACGTGTTACCTTTTCTCAAGAACCGAAAAAATATTTTTTGCGGAAACATAACCTTCCCTTAAAATCCTTGGAAAGGGAGTTGTAACATCGATAACAGTCGAACCCGTTCCCCCTTTGAGCGGACCTGCATCAAGCATCAAGTCTATTTTATCAGCAATTTGAACGTCAAGATCAGATATAGCTGAACACCCCGCTTGCCCTGAGATATTGGCGCTTGTTCCTGTTATCGGGCTATTCACTTCTTTTACAAGGGAAAGAGCTACAGGATGTTCCGGCATGCGTATGCCGATTTTGCCTGTACCTCCGGTAAGATTTCGGGAGATAGTGTTTTTTGCTTCAAATACAATTGTGATTTGTCCCGGCCAGAAATAGTCTATAATACATTTTGCAGTTGATGGAATATGTTTTACAAGTATATGCAGGTCATTTGTATCCTTTATCAGGACTGATATTGGTTTGTTGTATGGTCTTTGTTTTATCCTGAAAATCCTGTCAACAGCCTCTGGATTAAATGCATCTGCTCCAAGTCCGTAAAGACATCTTGTCGGAAATAGAACTACACCGCCTTTTTTTATTAAGCCGGCTGCTTTCAGAATTAACTCCGGCTGGGGATTAAAAGGGTCTATCAGCAATTTTCGGCTGGACACTATATTTGACCTTGAAGTTTGCTTGCTTTTTCTTCTACCTTTGCGGCCATTTCTTTTTTATAATTATCAAGCATTTTCTCCAGCCCGGCATCTGAAACAGCAAGTATCTGTGCTGCAAGTATTCCCGCATTTCTTGCTCCTGGTTTTCCTATAGCCACAGTTGCTACCGGTATGCCGGGAGGCATCTGAACGGTGGAAAGAAGAGAATCCAGGCCTTGCAAGGCAGAAGAATCTATTGGGACTCCAATAACGGGGAGAGAAGTATAAGCCGCGATAGCTCCTGCAAGATGCGCTGCATGTCCTGCACCTGCAATAATAACTTTAAGCCCTCGCTTTCGGGCTGAGGATGCAAATTCATATGCTTTTTCAGGGCTTCTGTGTGCGGATGCAACAGTCATTTCAAATGGAATATCGAATTTTTTTAGAGCAGCCACGGTTTCTTCCATAACTTTATAGTCTGAGTCGCTCCCCATCACAATTCCTACTTT
>JAYEFW010000401.1:0-1697 GCA_034658795.1 Thermodesulfobacteriota bacterium | reverse complement strand
CCGATTATTTGAACCATTCTGAATCGCCGAAGAAAAAGAATGCTCCGCTTTTTCCGATACAAAGCGGCAAGGCCATATCCAATAACCGTGTCCTGAAGATGATCAAAGAATATTCGGTTAAGGCCGATATAAAAGAGCGCATCACTCCACATGTACTTCGACATTCATTTGCCACCGAGATGTATCATCAAGGGGTTCCGTTATCAGCGATTCAGGCCATGCTGGGGCATTGCACAAAGGCAGAAACCGCCATTTACGTTCATGTGTCTGATCAACTACAAAAGCAGGCGCTGGAACAAATCACTATCGAAGGGAGGGTGTCATGGCAGTAGAAGTTACTCCCATTTTTTAAGGCTGCTGGATGTGCCGGATGCTGAGACCCTGCCATTTTATGATGTATTGAAAATCCGGCAGGGATATCGCAACCTGCCCAATGCGTTAACAATTGAACAGATGAAATGCATCTTTGACTCGATTAACAGAGACACCATTCTCGGAATAAGAGATTATGCGGTTTGTACTCTTATGTATCAAACCGGCCTCAGGGTGGGAGAAATACATGGCCTTGACCTGAGAAGCATAGACTTTGAAAACAGGAAGCTAATAGTAGTGGGAAAGGGTAACAAACGCCGGGAACTTTATCTTACAGATGAAATGGTTCAGGTTCTTAAGTGAGTGGATTGCGGTTCGTCCTTATCTTTATAAAAGCAAAGAAAACTGTGCTTTGTTTGTCTCAAAGAAAGGCAACCGTCTGGCGATCCGAACAATGGAGGACAACTTTAATAAAATCCTGATCAAGTCCGAGCTTGAAACCCATTTTAATGTAACCTGTCATACGCTCCGCCACACGTTTGCTTCTCATCTAAATGACAAGGATGTAGACATACTGGTTATCCAAAGTCTATTAGGGCATTCATCGACGAGAAGCACCGAGCCTTATATTCATCCTTCACTTGAAAAGATAAGGCATGCAATGGAGAAATTGCCGGGTGTAGTGTATATGAAAGAACTTGTGGAAACAGGAATATTAAATTTGAAATTTCAATCAGAGTATCAGAAAAGGGAGTAATTGAATGTCCAATTAAAAGTTCTACTTCTTGCTAATAATGTTGTTTTGAATATTGTTATACGTAAATCAATCAAATTGATACATTTTAACCGTGTTGATTTGAATAGCGTTACACGGTAATCAAACAATTTGTCTGTTTTGGAGGTAAAATGCGAGGCGGAAAACGTGAGGGATCGGGCCGAAAAAAGAAACCGGATCATTTAAAACGCGAGCTTGTGACTATTCGATTGCCGCAGTGGATGATTTCACAGCTCAAAAGCAAAGGCAAAATTGGGTATTTGATTGAGTATCAATTGGCGAAAAAAGATTTTTTGAATTTGCCGGATGATTACGAAATCGGTAGTTGAAATCGGCCATAATCATCAAAAATTCGAGCTGTGCGGGTAGTATTAAGCCGCCAGCTTAAAATCTAATTCTTTCTCCTCGAACCATTTGTCGCTTTCTTTATTTCTTTTTAAGGCGGTGATTGTTGCCAGACTTACAGAGCCTGATTTCGACCAGCTCATCCCATTATGCTTTTGACGCTCTGATACAACAAGATCATTCATCTTTTCACCGATAGCGCTCGAATTACACAAACCAAGTTCTTTCCTTACCGCATAGCAGGGAATGTACGGTTTGTTCCTCT